>JBEKAD010000564.1:0-4142 GCA_050018435.1 Terriglobia bacterium | reverse complement strand
TTACCTACTTTTCGCCAGCAAGGACCCCCGAGGCAACGACTTTTGGCGCAAAATCACGAAAATCGACCCCCACGGACAACGTCATCTATCATTCTCATGAGGACGGAACTGGCGGGGTTCTGCTGAACCAGGCATCGTAGATTATGGCTGCGAATTCGGCAATTGAGTGGACGGAATCCACGTGGAACCCGCTCACGGGCTGCACGAAGATCAGCCCGGGGTGCAAGCGTTGTTATGCAGAACGGATGGCCCTGCGGCTCCAAGCTATGGGCCAGCCGAATTACGCCAATGGCTTCGACTTGGCCCTTCACGAGAGCGCCCTGGAGTTGCCACTGAAGTGGAAGAAGCCCCAGACGATTTTCGTGAACTCCATGAGCGATCTGTTCCACAAAGCCGTGCCCGTGGACTTTATCCTGAAGACCTTCGAGGTCATGCGCCGCGCCGACTGGCACCACTTCCAAGTCCTCACCAGAAGGCCAGACCGCCTTTTGGAGCTTTCGCCCAAGCTTCCCTGGGAGCCGCACATCTGGATGGGCGTGAGCGTTGAAACTCTTGCCTACACTTTCCGCATTGACCATCTTCGCCAAACCGGAGCCATAGTCAAATTCCTCTCCCTCGAACCGCTGCTTGGGCCGTTGCCTCGCCTGAATCTCGATGGCGTCGATTGGGTGATCGTGGGCGGCGAATCCGGGCCCGGTGCCCGCCCCATGGACCCGGCTTGGGTTTTGGAGATTCGTGACCAGTGCCTAGACGCGCGCGTTCCGTTTTTCTTCAAGCAGTGGGGCGGAACGAGAAAGAAGAAAGCGGGGCGAGAACTCGACGGCCGAACTTGGGATGAGATGCCGATAACGCCTGGGGTACTTGCCCCGAGCCTCCCGAGTCCTCACGCCGTAGCCGCGCCCGGACGCGAGCAACCGGTGCACACCTCCAAACCAATGTAGGCCCGTCCCACAACGACCAGTGATATATTGGCAGTGTGGAAGCCCCTACGATCAACACACGATGCGCCTGCATCGTCGACAGCGATGCATTTGCCCTCGCAGCGGTCGTATCGTCTCATCTGTCCATGCCCGCGACGTACTTACCAGTTTTCCTCATGCGAAGAGTGTTAGTTCCGAGAACCGACAACCCCACTTTTATGACTGAGAGCTATCTGGCGTACGCAATGGGGGAGGAGGACGGCACTCTGATTTGCAATGCGTTAGCGAGGATGGGATGGCCCGATTACTTGATCCTCGCCGGGTTGAATGAGGCTCAAAAGAGTTATCTTGACATGAGGGGCGGGTCGAAGATTATCGAAATCCGAGATGTGGCCGATATTGAGCCAAAACTTTCACCGTTACGAATACCAAAGACAGGGACGTTGAAATGCAAGACTTCCGATCTTCTCAACGGTCTTTTTGTGGCTCAAAAGCTACAGAAGAAACTATTGATTGACGAAGAAGCATCGCCATTACCCGAGGTCGTATGCCTCCAGAAGGGCATCCTGGTTATCGAAAGCGTGGAGGATGCTTCTCCGGTAATCGCAATCAATTACGCTAATTCCGTAGGGGCAAGCATTTTAATTGTCGAATGCCTTCCGATGCATGAAGGGCGCAATGTCCAAGTCTGGATCCAGGACTGGAAAGAGAAGGATGATCACAAGCAGTTCGATAAACTGTATGACACGGTTCGGCGGAGGATTCGCGGTGTTTCATTCTCGCAGTTCGAGTACGCCACTTTCTTCACTGAGGGACTTCCTTACTCTTTAATTCTGGAGAATGTTATCCCGTGTAGCTATGTTCATCTTTCGCTAAGAGCGGACCTGTTCATAGTAAACAACATCCTGTTCAAGGAGGGTGAGCCTTTTGATGCATCCGTCGTTTTTTCACCCACCTTCTTCCCCGACGAGGAAACCAATTTGCTCCGCGACTTTCTCAAAAGCAGCAATCTGTATGTGCGAGCGCTTATTGGGAATACTGCCAACCTTGCTAACTTCGGTTTTCATGCCGAGTGTTTTCCTTATGACTTACTCCACATATGCAGCCACGGCGGCGAGGTGGACGGGTACGAGATGTCGGAGCGGTTCACCGATAGGGATGGACAAACTCACCTCGTTGAGTTTGAGGAGGTTATCGGCGTCACCCCGGTTCCAAACAAACCGGACATCGTCGCGGTTCATCGCAAGGTGTTTCCAAGAAAGCTAGACGGCTTGACCTGGATGAGCCCGGAACTCGAAAAACAGGACTTCCCCAGACATGTATATCACAGCATGTGGAAATGCATGGTCGAATCGGAGGGCCAGAGAACGAAAAAGGGGCGCATTGCCTTGTCATGTGCCATCGCTTGTGCTGACAGCATTCATCAAGGGCAGTTCAACGGATTGGCGTCGTACAGTTCTCCGCTGATATTTAACAACTCGTGTTGGTCGTGGTACGAGGTTGCTGCGGGCTTCTTGGCGTCCGGGGCGAGAGGTTACGTCGGCACCTTGTGGGCGATAGATAATCGGGCTGCCGTCATTGCGGCCAAGACGTTCTATGAGAACCTATTTTCCGGGTCTGTTCTCTCCGCTTTTCACAAGGCCACGAGGGCGATTCAGGCAACGGCGTCCAAGAACATATATATTTTCTGGGGACTCCATTTCAGCAGGCTTACTGCAGGACGGAGCACTGCCGAAAGCCGAAATCGAGTTCAGCAAGAACTCGCGCGCGCCGTCAAGAGATGGGTCAGGGAAGTTCAATCAACGAAGAGCACAGAGATCAGAAGAAACTCAATCAAAGTGCTCAAGTCAATCCTCCAAGAGCTTGCTTCCAATTTTGGTTCGGTGTACATAAGAGAGCTCGAACGTCAAATAAGCAGTATCGTGCCGGAGTTGAGGAGAACCGGACTTCCAGAAGACTCTGAACTACCGGCGCGCCGGTCATCGGCGGACTCTCCCGTGGAATACAGGGAAGCCAATGAGCAGCACCGATAGATCAGGGTACGGTGGTGCGTTTACGATATTCGTGCCAATTCAGTGTCTTCGCGGCAAAATCTAGCATCCGATGTTGACCCAAGCCGAAGCCGACCAGTTTATGCAAATGCCGAAGCACTTCGTTCGTCCTCCGGCGATGATCACTATTCCGCCGGGAGCGGATGACACCTACGAACTCGCCGATCCGAATGACAGAGAAAGATTCTTGCTGGACGTTTGGCGAGGGACGCTCCGCCTATCAAAGTTGAAGTTCCAGAATAGGGTGCGAACCGCTATAATTCTGGTCCGGCTCGATGTGGACGGAGCGCCTCATACGAATCCGGACGGCGTGCCGCTTTCGGGCACCCATCTGCACTTGTTCAAGGAGGGGTACGATGACAAGTGGGCGTACCCGGTGGACCCGTCGGTATTCACGCTCCTGAGCGATCCAGGGAAGACATTTCACGATTTCTGCGCATTCTGTAGAATTGAGTCGCCTCCTCCAGTTCAGGGAGTTATCACATGAACCGGGTCGAGTGTCAAAAGCTGATTGATTCCTATGTGGATTGGCTCCGCCAAGGCCTTTCGGTGGAAGAGGTGGGTTGCGCCTGCGAGCTCACCACTCCCTTTCTCGACCGTCACAACGACCACCTGCAAGTTTATGCCACACGGCGGAACGGAAATATCGTGCTCTGCGACGATGGGTACATCCTTTCCGACCTGAGAACCAGCGGGCTCGAAGTCGACACCCCCAAGCGGAAGTTGGTGCTGGATAGCGTGCTCAACGGCTTTGGCGTGCGGATGGAAAACAATCAGTTGCTCGTTGAGGCCTCAGCTCAGAACCTTGGGCAGCGGCTCCACTCCCTGGTTCAGGCAATGCTGGCGGTTAATGACATGTTCGTGATGGCCCAGCCCCGAGTTGCCAGCTTCTTCTTCGAGGACGTACGTGCCTTCCTCGACAGCCACGACGTCCGGTATACGGCCCGCGTGAAGCTTGCGGGCAAAAGCGGTTACGACCATGGCGTGGATTTCCTGATTCCAAAGTCGCGAACCCGCCCGGAACGAATCCTTCAGGCAATTGCCGCTCCCAAGAGGGAAAATATTTTCGCGTACTTATGGACTCTGAACGATACGCGGGCGGCGCGCACTGGAGACGCGGCACAAGAGGCGGAAGCGTACGCCTTCCTGAACGATCAGGAGCAGTCAGTGG
>JBEKAD010000563.1:0-4143 GCA_050018435.1 Terriglobia bacterium | reverse complement strand
CGCCGGCCAAGCAGATTGTGCCGCTCTCCGCCCTGGCCCGCGTCGAATCGATGCGCGGTGAAAATCAACTGATGCGCGAGAACCAGCGCTTGATGGTGGACCTGCAAGCGGGGTTGGTGAATCGCGGTCTGGGAAGCGTTATCCGCGATGTCCAGAACGTTTTGGACACCATCCATTTCCCGGTGGGGACAACCTACGAGATCGGAGGGCTATACGAAAGCCAGCGGAATTCTTTCCGGGATTTGCTTGCCGTCCTGGCGCTGGCGCTCGGCGCGGTTTTTATTGTCCTGGTGATTCAGTTCCGCGCCTTCCCGCCGGCCTTGATCATCATGTCGGCCGCTCCGCTGTCGGTTCTGGGGGTCTTCGCCATGCTCCTGGCTACGGGCACAGCGCTGAATGTTTCCTCGTTCATGGGCATCATTCTGATGGTGGGGCTGGTGGTGAAGAACGGCATCATCCTCTTCGAATACGTGCACAAATTGTGGGAAGAGCAGGGAATGCCACTTCGCGAAGCGTTGGTGGCCGCGGGAAAGATTCGCGTGCGGCCGATTCTGATGACCACCCTCTGCACGCTCTTCGGGTTACTGCCGCTTGCTGTGGGCCTGGGCTCCGGTGCGGAATTGCAGAAGCCTCTGGCCCTGGCGGTGATTGGCGGGCTGACTCTTTCCACCTTCGTCACGCTCCTGGTGATGCCGGCTTTGTACTCCCTTTTGGAACGCCGCTTTTCGTAGAACACGCCGCCTCTCATTTCAACTCCCTGCAATGATTTGGGCGTGTCATCCGGCGCGAACTCCACCGGAACGGTCCCGGCTTGAAGGGCGGGATTGCGCATGACCTACCCCTTAAAGCCTCGGGAGAAGGATTATTGTTGCGAAGTAGGGGGAACGCGAGCTGCGACGGCTGAGCGCGTCGAGCCCAGCGTCATGAGCAGCGACTCGCGAGGAATGCTGGTCACAAACGGTCTGATCAGCCAGCCTAAGCCTGTCGGGATGTCGCGCGTCAGCGAAATGGACTCCACCTCAACATAAACGCCCCCGTCCTTTTCTTCGAATCGCCAGTAGGAGTTTATTCTCCACAGGAATCCACCGTCGTGTCCTATGGGTTTTTCGTGCTCACCGGGATGGTCAGCGTCAGCGACTTCGGCAATGCGAGTTGCGATGGAACGGCTTCGGCAATGGGTGGCGTCCATGGGGAAGTACCGCACATCATGGTTGGTGTTGAGGGTGACCGTGATGACCTTCTTTTTGCGTAGCCGATAATAGATTTGGTAATCGTTTCCTTCGTGGCGGATTGACCGCGAGCGCACGACCTCAGGTTTGTAAACGTCTTGGTGATGGTCATAGTCTTCGACCAGATCCAGAACCTGACGCAGGGTCGCTTCGGGGATGAAGACCGCGCCGATCCAGTGGTGGATTAACCCATCCGGGGCATCGATGTCCGAGCCGGAAGCGTCCTGGGTTTGGAGGCGATCCATGTAAATGTCGCCCTTATGGATGCTGGCCAGAGTTTCCGAGCGCTTGGGTTCCGGTAAGCCTTCAATGTAGAGAAAGGCTCCAGGCCGCGTCACTTCCTTGTCGATGCGTGCTTCGGTGACCTGGATGTAGCGATTGAAGGCTTCCAGCGTCTTCGGCTCCAGGTCGGCGCTCATGACATCAGGAGTTTGGGGCAAAGACGCCCCCAGGAGTAGGACGAAGGCAAGCGTTGTGGCGGAACGGAGTCTGGGCATAAGTTGCTGCGGGGCGCCGCCTGACACCCAGAACATCATACTCCCAGCCGTTTCAGAATGACAGTTCCGACAGGTTTTTCCGCAGCCGCCTAGACGTTCTGCGCCTGTTGAAATAATATGCGGAAGGAATGAAGAGCGCTCTGATTCTGCGAAGCAGGACATGTGATTGAACCTTCACAAAGCGGCCGTCCTTCGCGCGCCAAGATTGTGCTGGCGTTCGGTGTGATTTACATCATATGGGGCTCAACTTATCTGGCGATAAAGATTGCAGTCCAGACGATCCCGCCATTTTGGATGGCCGGCACACGTTTCCTTCTCGCGGGATCGATGATGTACGCGTTTATGCGGTTGCGGGGCATGCCCCCTCCGCCTCGAAGACACTGGCTTGCCGCGGCGGCAGTGGGCGCTCTTCTGTTGGTGGGCGGAAACGGCTCGCTGGTTTGGTCAGAGCAGCGCGTGCCCTCGGGATTGGCTGCGATCCTTCTCGCCATGATTCCCCTTTGGATGGTTTTGCTCGACAGCTTCCGCAAGAGCGGCCCCAAGCTGACGGTTCGCGTGGCGGGTGGGCTGGCGATTGGGTTGACGGGCATAGGGATTCTGGTCGGCCCTGCAAGGCTTTGGGGAAGTTCGCGGGTGGACATCCTGGGCACAACGGTTTTGATGTTCAGCGCTTTTTGCTGGGCGGTGGGTTCGCTTTATTCCCGCGGCGCCAAGCTTCCGCCCTCACCTTTCCTGGCTGCGGCGATGGAAATGCTGGCCGGTGGCGCGATGCTGATTGTTCTGGGCTTGCTGGTTGAAAGCGGCCAACTGCACTGGCGCGCGATTTCCTGGCGATCAACCGCCGGGCTCTTTTATCTGGTTGCGTTCGGCTCGCTGTTGGGTTTTACCGCATACATTTGGCTCCTGCGTGTGGTCTCGACATCGCGTGTCGCGACCTATGGATACGTCAACCCCGTCGTGGCTGTGTTCCTTGGCTGGGCCGTCGGGGGGGAGTCCATTTCCGCGCGCGAGTTGCTGGCCACGGGCATCATTGTCGCCGCCGTGGCGCTGATTCTTTCCTATCGTCCCCAGCCCGTGCCGGTGGCTCCTGACACCGAGGGGCTCCCGACGCGCGAGGAACAGCGGGCGATGGGAATCGGCGAATGAGGCGGGGGTCCGGGACACGGGAAACGGGATTCGGGACACGGGATTCGGGACTCGGGACACGGGATTCGGGACTCGGGACACTGGGCCGGCTCTTAGAGGAACTGCGATTTCAGTTGATTGGTTCTCAGAAATAGCTGGGTTCGCAGGTTGGATTCGCGACCCGAATCCCGAATCCCGTGTCCCGAATCCCGAATCCCGTGTCCCGAATCTCGAGTCCCGTGTCCCGAAATGAGCAAGATTCGGGTTGCCCAACTTTTGCGATCCCTTCAAGATGATGCAGAATCAAATGGAGGAGCCGAAAGCCATGCAACCGAAGTTGGAAGATTACTCCCGAATTGAAAGAGCCATTCTCTTCCTGGAAGAAAACTACCAGCGCCAACCGGAATTGCGCGAAGTCGCCCAAAGCGTGCACCTGAGCGAGTTCCACTTCCAGCGCTTGTTCCGGCGCTGGGCGGGGATCAGTCCCAAGCGCTTCATTCAATTCTTGACCTTGGAACATGCCAAGAAGTTGCTCGAGGGGTCGCACAGCGTGCTCGACGCAACTTACGACGCCGGCCTTTCGAGTCCCGGGCGGCTGCACGACCTGTTCGTCAGCATTGAGGCCATGACGCCGGGTGAGTTCAAAGCCCAAGGAGCGGGGCTCCGCATCAGCTATGGTTTTCACCCGAGTCCTTTCGGGGAGTGCCTGCTTTCGGTGACGGAAAGGGGCATTTGCGGTCTGGGATTCATCGGGGCCGGTGGGCGCGCTCAGATACTCCGCGATTTCCAGGCGCGCTGGCCGGAGGCGCACTGGGAAGAGAACCTGCGGCTTACCCAGCCCTACATTCGCCGCATTTTTGGCGGCGAAAAGCGAAATGAAAACCGGCCGATCACCTTGGTGCTGCAAGGTACCAACTTCCAAATCAAGGTGTGGGAAGCTTTGCTCAAGATTCCCATGGGTTCGGTGGTCCCTTATGAAGATCTCGCCACCAGGGTTTGCAGCGCGCGCGCAGCGCGTGCGGTGGGGGGAGCCGTGGGGAAAAATCCCATCGCCTTTCTGATTCCTTGCCATCGCGTCATCCGCAAGGCGGGAGGAATCGGCGGTTACCACTGGGGCGCCGCCCGGAAAAAAGCCATGCTAGCTTGGGAAGCGGCCCGAACCGAGACCGTTCAAGACGTGTGTAAAAACGTCCCTTAATGAAACAAACGGGTTGTATCAGGCATGGATGCGAAGCTTTGGAGTGCGGCAGCTTGCTGCCGCTTCCCTCCCCGCGAGCTTGCTCGCGGGACTT
>JBEKAD010000562.1:0-4147 GCA_050018435.1 Terriglobia bacterium | reverse complement strand
CGGTAAACGTGACCGACTTCAGGATATCGGCGAATCCGACGACCATCACCATCCCAGCGGCAGGACAGACCGGAAATTCGACGCTCACCCTAAGTCCCCTGGATGGTTTCGCTGGAACAGTCAACCTGATCGTTGCGAGTATCTGTCCGAGCGGGACGACCTGCACGGTTTCGCCCTCATCCGTCACCCTTACGGGCTCTTCGCCCGCGCCCGCCACGTTTTCGATCGCTACTACGGCGAATGTCAGTCCAAGGCTGCCCACTACGCAACCAAGAGTCCCTCCGAGTTTTCGCCTGCCCTTCGGATGGGTATGGTTGTTGGCAGGTTTGGTGGCTTTGGCCAGGCTGCTGAGTTGGACCGCCCCGCAAAGGCGCGCCTCGGCATGGCTGTTTGCGACCGCGCTTGTGCTGGTGGGAGTCTGGGCAGCCTGCGGAGGAGGCAGTGGGGGTGGAGGTGGAGGTGAAGGTGGATCGCCTCCGTCCCCGGCACCCGCCATCAGCTTTTCTCCGCCGAGTCTTACGTTTGGCGCGCAAAAAGTAGGTACCACAAGCTCTGCGCAGAGTGTAACGCTCACCAACACCGGCAACGCCGCGTTGAACATCGTGACCATGGGCATTGGTGGCACGAATTTTTTGGACTTCTTCCAAACCAACACGTGTGGCAGCAGCCTGGCGGCCGGCGCCAACTGTGCGATCAATGTGACTTTCACGCCGAAAGGTCAGGGGTCGCGTAGCGCCGAAATTGACTTTGATGACAACGCGGGCGTGGGCTCGCAAGCGTACAGCTTGAGCGGTACCGCGACTCCGCCGTCCACGCCGCCGGGTACCTACCCGGTTCAGGTGAATGCGCTGAGCGGAGGCGACGAGCATGCGATCACGATTGAGGTGATCGTGCAGTAAGGACGCGGTCTCCAACAACGCGGGATTTCGCGGGCGCAGGCATTGCTGTTCAGGGATCCGGGCTGCGCGCGACACTGTTCAGCTAAGGGGTTTGAGGAAACTGCTTCTCCATTCGTTTCTGGGTGACCCCCTCACCCGGTCCAGTCCGGTTTGGAGACTACTGACACCAGGTTTCGCCCCAGCACGGCGGAGGCCGTCAGCACCCCACCCATCAGCGCTCCGGTTACGCCTAACGGACAAGCGTCCTGGCCCGTGAGGCAAAGGTTGAGCACGGAGGTGTGGGGGGTAAGGCAGCGAAGGCGAAAGCGCGCGGGGGTGGCGCTGACTCCGTAAGCTTCGCCGCGCTGGTAATTCATAAAGTGGTGGGTCGATAGTGGCGTCGAGAGCTCCGCGATGTCCAGCTTCCCGCGCACGGCCGGCACATGCTCTTCCAAACCGCTCCGCAGGCGCTCCGTCAGTCGCTGTTTGAAGTCGTCGTAATCCTGTCCCCGCCGCTTCCAGCGAGTATCTTCCCAGCGCGAACCAATCGTAGGGCGCTGGACAGATCACTTCCAGGGTGGCGCGGCCTGGGTGCCGCCGCTCGAAATCGGGATCTTTTGCCGAGGGAGACGAAATGAACAACACGGGTAAAGGCGCTGAGGGATCGCTCACGAAACGCGCCAGGTTCGCATCATGATCCGGCGTGGGGTGAATCCATAAATTGGTTCCTGTCAACCCCAACTCCTCCGCGCTTTGCTTTACCCCCGCATAGAGGCACAAGTGGGCCATCGAGGGAGGAAGGGCGCGCAACTCGGCGAGTGCCGGCGCAACCCCGGGGGCTTCCTCCGGAAGAAGCGAAGCGAAAGTATTCCAGGCCCCCGCATCGCTGATCACCGTGTCGGCTCGAAGCTCGCGGCCGTCCTGCATGCGTACTCCCACGGCGCGCTGAGCGCGGTCAAGCAGGATTTCACGAACCTCGGCGCTGAATACTATCTGCCCGCCGGCAGATTCGATGACAGGCGCGATGCCGGCGGCGAAGCTGGATGCTCCGCCCACCGGAAAACTGACGCCTTCGAAATAGTGCGCAGCGATAATGGCATGCACGGCGAAGCTGCTCTCCGCCGGTGGCAGGCCGTAATCGCCCCACTGCGCCGCGAGAACCCCTTCAGGGTCGAAAGAACTCTTTTCATCGCCGTCCCGACCCGTAGGTTTCACCTACGGCTAATGATATTCCTCCCCTCCGGGGAGGGCCGACGAGACACTGGGCCGCCTGCGGCGAGATTATCAATCCTGACGAGGATCATGGCTTGCTTACGTCAAAATAAGACACTCTGCGCACAGGGCATGCTTGACAGGGGCGGGGCTGAATGGCAAGATGAAAAATTGCGACAGGCGCGATCGTGCACACCGTATGCGCCCGGTTGCGAAAACGCGACGAGCAGTCCATGTGCCGAAGTGGCGGAATTGGCAGACGCGCTACATTCAGGGTGTAGTTCCCGTCAGGGAGTGGAGGTTCGAGTCCTCTCTTCGGCACCATATGTCAAGAAATCTCCCATATAATAAGCCAAATCTAAGCGCAATGGGTCTACAGGACGGATACAAATTGCGCCCAACCCGGCGGGCGGTGACCAGCGGCTCTGCCGCCTGCTGTGCGGAAAGGCTGCGCCTTTCCGTGGCGCTTGTCCCCTAACCAACCTCCTCCGCGCCGGCTGGGAGGCTGAGCCTTCCAGCCTACGCGGAGGAAGAGATATGATGCGGGCTTGGCCGGAAAGCCAGAGGCTTTCCGCACAGCAGGGGGCAGAGCCGCGTTGACCACTCGAAGGGTTCACTAATTTGGACAAGCCTGTTCGCGAACCGCCCCCACGAAAACGTGCGTGATTGCGGCCTACGGTTCCCTTTGACCCGTCCGCCGTTAAGATCGGCGGACCTGCGGCGGTGCGCGGGCGAGAGGCCTGGGGGAGCCATGGGCCACATTCCGCCGGCGCTACGCGGCTTGCGTCCGCTCGCTTTTTTCCCCTGAGAAGCCGACGACTTTATAGAATCACGAGAGAGGTCCGTGCTGCCCGATACGGTGTTTCACCCTTGATACCCTGCCACCGCAGGAGCAAATTTACCCATCATGAATAGGGGGGTGGAACGTGTGGCAAGTGCGGATTAGCCATCCTGGCCTCAACAAGTTCCGCGTCGTAAGAGGAGTGGCAAAGGCTGACGCCGACCTAAAGGCTGCCCTGCAACTGAAAGCATGGAACGAGCAATGGCAGCGGACTCAGGCGACACGAGCCCGCCAACTAGAGCGCGAAAAAGCTGCACACAAGTATAGGAGTGTGGGAACACTCCTGCAACCCCGCTGGTGTGCTGAAGATCCCCTGCGAGCGTTCATTTGAACCAGTAAGGCGTCTTCTTGGCCCAATCGGAATTGGGATAGTTTTGGTGCAGCAGCAAGAAGGCGTCGTGGCTCAATTTATTCGAGCTGCCGTAGCGCATGGCGCGAATCGCCAGGTAAAGTGCCTCAGGAACACGCGGGTCGTGGGGGTGTTGCTTTCCCCAGTCGATAACGACTCGGGGCAGGTAGTGGGAGGCGGAGCCCAGGGCATAAAGTTCGCGCCACTCGGCGGCGGCGCGCTGCTTTTCGGCGGCGTCCAGAAAGGCGGGGAACCCGGCCGAAGGGAGCGGTTGGCCGATCGGTAGCGGTTCCCAACCCGCCTGGGCGGAACTGGTGGCGGGAACACCCTGGAATGCGAAGTGTCCCTTCCCATCCTCGTGGCAGCATTTTTCGAAATTGACCGCCACCACGTCGCCACCCACATCCCCAAACCACCAGTTCTCACGGATGTTGTCGATTTCCTGAAAAGGGGTGAGGCGCGGATAGGGGCCGTCCACGAAGGGACGCAACCCGGGGAAATGGAGAATGGCAAAAACCGCGGCAAACTGGCGCTCTTCCTGCGTTTGCGCCTGCGAATATTGCTGGAGAAAGGGTTTGAGTACGGGCTCTGCCTCCCCGGCGGCTTGGGCCACCTGCCCTGCAACGCCGGCCTGACCGAGAAGAGCAGCGCGCGCCCAGGCGGATGGCGCCATCCGGCGATGCAGATTTGCGGGAAACGTCCGCGATTGCGCGATGCGCGCGAACACTTCCGCCGGGATACGGGTATTGAGCACTGTGGCCGCTACCGGGCTGAACTGGGGCCCGCATCCAGGCGAATCAGCCTTTTCGCAGGGAACGCTATCCCCGACATCATCGTCATATTCAATGGGATTCTGCCAGAGGCTGG
>JBEKAD010000561.1:0-4167 GCA_050018435.1 Terriglobia bacterium | reverse complement strand
CTGGACCCTCCGGGGAGCCAACGCCATCCTGGCCCTGCGCTCCTGCCACCTCAACGGCCGCTTTGAGAATTATTGGGAGGACCGGCGCGCAGCGTGACTTCCACTTTTATGTCGCGCACCCGCCGTCCTTCCCATCATTGGTGAGAAGTCCGGGCTGGTGTATCATAGTTCCGTCGCTTCTCTGCCATGAGGGCAGCGGGCTTATCGGGGTACGTTTCGAACGGATTGAGGAGGACCATGAACGTGACAAGAGAAAAAGCGACTTTCGGGGCGGGGTGTTTCTGGGGAGTGGAGGCGGCGTTCCGCCAGGTCCCTGGAGTGACCTCCACGGCGGTGGGTTATATGGGCGGGCATCTGAAGAATCCCACCTATCGTGACGTCTGCACGGACCAGACCGGACACGCGGAAGTTGTGGAGGTTACTTTCGACCCCTCGCAAGTTTCCTACCAGGACCTCTTGAAGGTCTTCTGGGAAAGTCACGACCCCACTCAATTCAACCGTCAGGGGCCCGACTACGGCAAACAATATCGCACTGCGATATTCTTTCACTCGCCCGAGCAGGAAGCCGCGGCCCGCGCGTCGAAGGAAGAACTCGATCGCTCCGGAACGTACCAAAGACGGGTTGTCACGGAAATCACTCCGGCTGCGGAGTTCTGGCGAGCGGAGGAACACCACCAGCAGTATTTGGAAAAGGGCGGCTTGGCGAGTTGCCACATCAAGTAGGGAGAAACCCCATGCTCTGGAAACATCGGCTCAACCGCAGAGAGTTTCTTCGATGCAATGTGACCACCCTGGCGGCGTTGAATCTCGCCCGCGGCCTTGGCCAGGGCGAGGCTTCATCGCTTGCGCCACCCATCGTTCCGATCCCCGATAAGACCGTGGTCTTAACTCTCGACGACGCCGTCAAGTCCCACCGGACCTTCGTTGCCCCGCTGCTGAAGGAACTGGGATTTCGCGCCACCTTCTTTGTGACCCACCGCTGGATGGGCGAGCAAGAGAATTTCATGACTTGGCAGGAGATTGCCGAACTCCACCAGATGGGGTTCGAGATTGGCAACCATACGTGGACGCACGGCAATTTCTCCTCTCCCCGCAACGCAGCGCACTTAAACGGTGAGCTTGCCCTGGTGGAACGCGAACTGAAGAAAGTGGGAGTTCCTCGCCCCTCGACTTTCGCTTACCCAGGAGATGATTTTGGTCCCGAGGCGGTGAATGTTTTGATGAAGCAAGGCTACCTCTTGGCGCGGCGAGGGATGCAACCGGAGGTGAAGTATGGCGCCATGGAGCCAGGTCCCGCCTTCGACCCCGCGTACCACCATCCCTTGCTGATTCCCACTGCCGGTGATGCCTATCCGGACTGGAATTTGGATTACTTCCAGAAGGTCGTGAGTAACGCGAGGGGCGGGAAGGCCGTCGTCCTGCAATTTCACGGTGTCCCCGACCTGGCACACCCCTGGGTCTACACGCCGCCGGACAATTTTCGCCAGTACATGACATTCCTCAAGGAGAATGATTTCCGCGTCGTGGCGCTGGGCGATTTGCGGCCGTACCTCCATCTTGCACAACACCCTGACGACCCTCTGTTGAAAGCGCGATACCCTGAGCCGAAGTCCGGGTGCCCGGATCTTCCCACTGAGGTGACGGCCACGCGCGCCGACTTGCGCTACTGGCTGGAGAACATGCTCCGCTACCACCGGTACTCATGGGCGGAGGCGGCAACAGTGTGTGGCATGAGCGAAGAGGAAGTCCGAAACCGGGCCAAGGAGTTCGGCCTCGATCCTCCCGCGCCGCCGGCCTCCCCAGGGAGAGTGGTTCGAGTTTTGCCCTACCCGGGAGGACGGTACCCCCGGATAGGCTTTGAGAGTTTAGCTATCGATCCCATGCGCGGCACCAAGGCCAGTGTTTTCCTGCCTTGGGACTCGGCAAGTTACGTGGTGGTGGATCTGCCCGAAGCGATCTTTTCGAACTTGGGCCTGATATTTCTGGCCCACACCGACATTCCCACACTGTGGAACGACAAGAATGTGGTTCTGGAGAACATTGACTGGGAGCGTGGGGCGGACGGGAGCCTGAGTTCCCAATGGACGCTCCCGAATTATGTCACATTCGGAGCGCATATTCGGCCTGGGGAAGATAGTGTGGAAATGGAACTGTGGATGCGCAACTTCAGTGGTGCGGATGTGACCGGCATGAACGCGTCGGCCGGTCTGCGTACCCAGATCTGCATCATGCTGAAGGGCGCGCCGGAGTTCAATGCCCAGACGAATGACAATAAGATTCTTCGCAAGCCCGTCGCCGCCGTCCACTCCGCCGGAGGCAATCGCTGGATCTTAACCGCTTGGCAGAATCCGAGCCGTTCCTGGGGGAACCCTCCTGTTCCTTGTCTGCACGCGGATCCGAAACTGCCGGACTGCCCTTTCCGGAAAACCGTTCGCATCCAGGGACGCCTCTGGTTTTATGAGGGCACCGACATTGAGCGGGAAATTGAGCGACGCGTGTCGGAGCTTCCTCCCGTGAGCTGAATTCCCCCTTGGCGCGGCCGGACGACCAAACTGCCGGCCGGGAACCACGCACGAGTGGAACGGCGGATTTGGCAGGGTGATGGATGCGCTTCGATTCATGGAAGGATTAGTATTGTTTTTGCGGCAGCGCCAATATAATGTCTCGCGCTTAAACAAACCCTTCTCGACCCAGGAGAGTAGATCATGGAACCGTTAGAACCTGCCGTGCTCGAGCGTTTGCGGGCGTTCAACACACCCACGGTTGCAAACGCCATCGAAGTTTTTGACGTGCGTCCGCGCAACGAAGGATTCATGCGCCCGGAGATCCGCTGCATATTTCCCCGTCTGGGCGTCATGGTGGGCTACGCGGTGACCCTCAAGATCCAGTCGGTGACGCCCGGCGCCAAAGGCGCAGCCATCCCTACCAGTGTGCATTGGCAGGATATTATGAAGGTGCCCGCGCCGCGGGTGATTGTGGTGGAGGATCTTGACGATCCGCCCGGCTTGGGTTCCCTTTGGGGAGAAGTCAACGCCAACATGCACCGCGCCATGGGATGCGTGGGCGCCGTCACCAACGGTTCCGTGCGCGATCTCGACGAAGTGGAGCCCCTGGGTTTCCATTTCTTCGCGAGCCACATTGCGGTTTCGCACGCTTACGTGCACATGGTGGAAGTGGGAACTCCCGTGCGCGTCGGCGGGCTGACCGTGCGGCCCGGCGACCTGCTGCACGGTGACCGTCACGGGGTGACGAATATCCCGCTCGACTTGGCCGCCAGGATTCCCGAGGGTGTAAAAGTGGTGGATACGATGGAGCGCCAGATCATTAACTACTCCCAGTCGCCCGAATTTACGCTTGAGGGGCTCACCGCCCTCTGGAACCGCTTGCGGCCCTAAACGCGCCACGCGCAACGGCGCATGCCCAGGGCACACTGCTGCCACGCCTGCCGCAGTTCTGAAAAGCGCACGGCGAAAATCGCTTGCCAAAAAAACAGCAATCACCAGGGCGGCATTGCAGAGTACAATAGCGGCGCTCGCGCGGACTGACCGCAGCAACAGGAAGTGGGCCCGTTGGATGTGAAGGCGGCGGATGTTATCGGGGTGCCGTCCTGGGGCGATGTAAAATCGCCGCGAAAGAATCCAACTGCCCCACTGCGCTCACGGGAGAACGGGCATCGGCTGGAACCCGGTGAGGTCGCCTGCTGGCAGGGCCATCGCCCGCCATCCGCTGCGGTGCAACATTATTTATCTGAAGGGAGAAGAGACTATGCGTAAGGCACTTTTGTTAGTGGGAAGCTGTGTGGGACTCGCCATGCTTTTGACCATCATGATAACCACTCAGCCGTTTGCTGCGCCCCAAGAGACCCAGCAACAATGGGGGCCCAATGATCGCAACCGTCCGGAGCCGCCGATCATCACGCCGGGGACCGCCAGCACACAGATGCATGCGGGGGTTCCCCCCTCGGATGCTGTCGTGCTCTTCAACGGCAAGGATTTGTCGAACTGGGAAGAAGTCAAAGGGGGCTCGGCGAAGTGGACAGTGGGAAAGGGTTATTTCGCC
The DNA here is from genome assembly GCA_050018435.1 of Terriglobia bacterium. Taxonomy (GTDB): domain Bacteria; phylum Acidobacteriota; class Terriglobia; order UBA7540; family UBA7540; genus Bog-366. Next base: position 108 of record JBEKAD010000561.1, on the reverse strand, counting down.
GTGCTCCCCGGCACCGGGGACATCCGGACCAAAGCTACATATGGCGATTGCCAATTGCACGTCGAATGGGCCACGCCCAACCCGCCTCACGGTAAAGACCAGGACCGC
>JBEKAD010000560.1:0-4179 GCA_050018435.1 Terriglobia bacterium | reverse complement strand
CTTACGCCCGAAAGTTGGGCGTGGACATTGACAACCTACTGGTTTCGCAGCCCGACTACGGCGAGCAGGCGCTGGAAATCGCCGAGTCGCTGGTGCGCTCGAACGCCGTGGATGTGCTGGTGGTTGATTCCGTGGCGGCGCTCGTCCCCAAGGCTGAACTCGATGGTGACATGGGCGATTCTCTTCCCGGCCTGCAAGCTCGCCTGATGTCGCAAGCCATGCGCAAGCTCGCCGGCATCGTGGCCAAGTCGAAAACCTGCTTTATCTTCATCAACCAGATTCGCGAAAAAATCGGCGTCATGTTCGGCAATCCTGAAACCACCACGGGCGGGCGCGCGCTCAAGTTCTACGCCTCCGTGCGCGTGGACATCCGCCGCATCGCCTCGATCAAGGACGGCGACCGCGTGGTGGGCAACCGGACCAAAGTAAAAATCGTCAAAAATAAAATGGCCGCTCCCTTTCGGGAGGCGGAATTTGATATTCTATTCGGCGAGGGGATTTCGAAAGAGGGCGATCTGATCGATGTCGCTGCCGAGCACAACATCCTCGAGAAGAGCGGCGCGTGGTTCTCCTACGGGGGTGAACGCATCGGGCAGGGCCGGGAAAACGCCCGGCAGTTCCTGCGCGACAATCCGGATGTCTGCAAGAAATTGGAAGGCCAGGTGCGAAAGGCTCTGAACCTTCCCGGGCATCACGAGCAAGCCGCCGCGGCAGCGTCGGCGGAGGGGGCAGCCCCAGCTCGCGGCAAGAAATAAGGGGCGGGGGAACGGGCCCCTAAAGACAATTCCCATGCAGTTTCGCAAGATGACCTTCTCCCGTTTACCGGCGCCAGCGGAAACGAGGTGAAGGCCAACGTCATCCATCCAACTAAGGAGGTCATTGGAAAACTTATTAAAGCGACTTGCCATTCTGGCCTTGGCAACTGTCTGGTTGTTGGGGATGGGTTCTGCTTCCAGCGCCGCGCCCCGAAGCAGTGCGGAGAGCCCCGACATTTCTCCCGCAACTCCTCCAAAGTATCCCTCCGCCGCGAAATCCACCACCCGCAGGACTACCGCTCCCCGTCGCAGCACGCGCCGTTCACGGCCGGTGCGGGATCCCTGGAGCCTTAGTTCCTACAGCGATCCCGGCGCCGACGACAACCCCGCCGGCGATGATCCTGTCGTCCGTCAAGCGGCTGTCGCTGCACTAGGAATGTTGAACGGCAGCATGGTGGTGGTCGACCCGAACACCGGGCGCATCCTGAGCATCGTGAATCAAAAGCTGGCGCTTTCGAGCGGTTTCACGCCGTGCTCGACGTTCAAGCCGGTGGTGGCGCTCGCCGCACTGCGGGAAGGCATCATCACGCCCACCACCAAGCTGTACGTTGGCAACCGCATGCGCGTCGACCTTACCGATGCCCTAGCCCGCTCGAATAACCCCTTTTTTCACAAGCTGGGAGAGATGCTCGGCTTCAAGCGCATCACTGAATACGCCCACGAGTTCGGCTTGGGGGAAAAGGCCGGGCTGGATATTCCGGGTGAATCGGCCGGCCGCTATCCTTCTGCTCCACCCAAGCAAGGGGGCGTGGGATTCCTCGCCTATTGCGGTACGGATATGGAAGTGACACCCTTGCAGATGGCCGCGGTCATTTCCACGATCGCCAACGGCGGAACGCTTTACGCGTTGCAGTATCCACGTGCCCCCGAAGAACTTGCCGCGTTCCAACCTGTCGTGCGGCGGCGCCTTGACAACCTGGCGGAGTATATCCCGCAGATCCGCGATGGCTTAGCGGCAGCCGTGCTTTACGGGACGGGCCGCTCCGCTTACGATCCGGGTCTTTCCATTTATGGAAAGACCGGGACTTGCAGCGAAAACGGTGCGCGTCTGGGTTGGTTCGTCTCCTACGCGGGCGAACTCCAACCCCAATATGTGGTCGTGGTCTTACTGCGCGGCGGGCGAATGATGTTTGGCTCGCACGCGGCGGAAATCGCCGGGCACTTCTATCGCGACCTGATGCAAAAGGAACACCCCACGCAAGCCAGCCGCGAAGATTCCTCCTCGATTTCTTCCCGGCGATAGCTCGTCCACTCGCAGCACTTGCGGAGATGTTCTTCCTCGGTTGTAATAGACCTGTATGGATGCCAAGCGGGAAGCGGCGACGGGAATTGTGCGCCGCCTGAGGTCGGAGGGATTTCCGGCGTATCTGGTGGGCGGGTGTGTGCGCGACATGTTGATGGGCCGCACGCCCAAGGATTATGACGTGACCACGAGCGCAACGCCCGGACAGGTGCTACGGCTTTTCCCTGACGCGCTCACGGTGGGCGCCCAATTCGGCGTGGTCATCGTTCCGCACGAAGCAGGAAACGTCGAGGTAGCGACCTTCCGCAGCGACGGAGTTTATGCGGACGGGCGGCACCCCCACGAAGTCCGCTACGCCCAGACCCCGCAAGAAGATGTGCAGCGGCGAGACTTCACCATCAACGGCTTGCTCTACGACCCGCTCAGTGACCAGGTGCTGGATTATGTGGGGGGGCAAGCTGACATCCACGCACACCGCCTGCGGACAATCGGCGATCCGGTTGAGCGCCTCAGCGAAGACCGCCTGCGCATGCTGCGCGCCGTGCGCTTCACGGCACGCTTCGGTTTCAAGCTGGAGCCCGCCGTGCTGGCGGCGATCCGCCAGTTGGCTCCGCAGATCCATGCCGTGAGCGCGGAACGCGTGCGCGATGAGATCGTGAAGATTCTTACCGAGGGGCCGGCGCGGGCTGGGTTCGAGCTATTGGGCGAGTCCGGTTTGCTCCGAGAGGTATTACCGGAAATCCAGCGTCTACAGGGCGTGGAGCAACCTCTGGAATTCCACCCCGAGGGCGACGTGTGGGTTCACACGCTGATGATGCTCGAGGGTTTGCGGGAGCCGACTCCCACGTTGGCTCTGGGCGTGCTCCTGCACGACGTTGGCAAGCCGCCGACCTTCACCATCCGCGAACGCATTCGCTTCGACAACCACGTGGAAGTGGGCGCCAAGATGGCGGAGGAGATCTGCGGCCGCCTGCGGATCTCCACGCGTGAAACCGAACGCATCGTGGAACTGGTGCGGCATCACCTGCGCTTCAAAGATTTTCCCCGCATGAAACGCTCAACGCAGATCCGCTTTCTCCGCATGGAAGGGTTTGAAGAGCACCTGGAGCTGCACCGCCTGGACTGTCTCGCGAGTCATCGCGATTTGACGAACTATGAGCTGGCGCGGAGGATGCTGGAAGAAACGCCCAAGGAAGAGATCAAACCCGCGCCCTTACTGCGCGGCGACGATTTGATTGCGCAAGGTTATGCTCCTGGACCGATTTTTAAAACGATCCTCCAGGCCGTGGAGGACGCGCAGTTGGAAGGGCGCCTACACGACCGCACCGAGGCCTTGCGGCTCGTCAAAGAGCAGTTCCCCGTCAATCGGCGGTAACCCGTGCTTAGCTTAGGGACCGCACGCAAAAAAATATAACACCACCTACGGCAGCAAGGGCCACAATGAACATGCCGATCTTGTAGAAAAGCAACTTGCGGTCCTCGGGCTCCGCAGAACTTTGGTCAATCATTTGGAACATGGCGACCTCCTGCTTTCGCGCCCACTTCCTCGGGCGTGGAGGGAAACCATTAGGGGATTAGGCAGGCCGCAGGATGGGCCGTCGGCAGACAAGGGCACCTTCCGAACTGCGCGGTGCAGATTCGAGCGCCGCCATCACTTCGGGCCGATCGTGCGGCGAAACCGCTACTTTTCCTACTTACAATGTAGACCTAATTTTGGAAATGTCAAGCGACCGGGTAGAGCGACCGACCACAGATCGCGGCGCCTGGCCTCAATCCATATCGTTATCGCGGGTGCGAATTCTTGCGCCGCATCGGTGTTCAATCCCCGCGAGCCCGGCGCAAAACCAGTCCGTCGCAATAATTCCCTTGACAGAAGAGTCAAAACCTACTACATATTGTGGTAATGTAGTGTGCAGCCACAAATTGTGGTTGTACTCACAGACGCCAAGGCTTCAGCAAAGGAGGGGAAGAATATGGCAGCGAAAAAGGCAAAGAAAAAGAAGAGATAAGGAATGAACCCGATATAGGTTTCCTCCTTTCCCCAGGCCCGCTCCCCCAAGCGGGCCTTTTTGTTTCCATCCCCAGCATTACGCCGCAGGCGTCCGCGGAGGCCACGAATCA
>JBEKAD010000559.1:0-4199 GCA_050018435.1 Terriglobia bacterium | reverse complement strand
GTGGCAACCTGCATGGCGCGAGGGAAATATTCCTCAAAGTATTTGCGCATGACGCCTGCTTGGGTGTCCGTGTATCCCACGTCCAGGTGGCACTTGAACATCACCAGCACACGTTTGACCTCCGGCGCATCCGCTGCGGCCGGGAATCCGCGCAAAAAATCAGGCCGGCAGGTGAGCGCCCCGCCCGTTGCCAGCAGACCCTTTACGAAATCTCGTCTTCTCATGAGTCCACACTCCTGAAGTGCTATGAATCTGACCGGGCGGTCATCCTCTGCCCCCGGACGCGCCCCATAGTAAAGCGCGTTCGAAAGGCGTTTGCAATGACGGTTTTGCTGGGCCGGGTTTCAGAGGGCAGTAAGCAGTAGGCAGAAAGCAGGAGGCGGGCAGCAGTTGTTGACTGCAAAATGCCGGGCTGAAGAATGCGTGTGCGAAAACCTCCCGTGACGCTAAGATGAGCAAGTAACCCCTCACCCGCCCTCGTCCCTCGGGCACCCTCTCCCCAAGGGAGAGGGCTCGTGTTTTAGTTTCTTCCCCTCGCCCGCCGGGAGACAAGCTGTGAAATAATTCCGCGAGGAACGGCTTTGCAGAGCGCAAGTTATGGATGAATGGTCAGCGACATATGACCATCCCTGATTATTTCACCGCTTCGAGAGGGTTGGGATTCGCGATTTCTAGCCCTCTCCGAGGGGAGAGGGTGCCCGAGGGACGAGGGCGGGTGAGGGGTCACGTCCCTCGCACGTCAGGGTCAACGACGCAGCGAGTCTCGCCTTCCCCGATCTTTCTAGCCTGCCGTACTGCTTTATCAACTCCAGAACTCGGTGAGAAAAGCGGGCTGGGAACGCGTGGTATTTCCATCGGGCATTGCCCGCACAAGCTGTAGCGACGCTACTTCGGAAACGAGAACTTGAGTTCCCGCCCCAGGGAAAACACCGGTTTTTTGCGGCTGCGGATGAGCGCGGCGTTTTCAGAAAGTGCCGAGACCAGGACCGGCATGGCGATGGTGGAATCGCAGTGCACGGTCACCATGCTGGCATCGTGAGCGATCTTGCCCCAGCTTTGCGCTTCTTCCAGCGTGCAGCCTGAAAGGCCTCCCCAATGCGGGGCGTCGGTTACGACCTGTATCGCATACTTGTGCCCCTCGGTGGAGTTGCGCATGAACGCTGCCGTCACTTCCGTTTGCTGCACGAAGTTCTTGGGTGTCCCTCCGCCGAAAAAAACCACGCCGCTATTCGGGGAATCGCTGGCCAGGTGCGCGGTCTCCAGCACGTCGCCGATCACGTCGAAAGTGAACTGGTTCTTTCCCTCGTGGCGGTTTTCGGCAATGCCGATGCCGATGGAGGAGTCCCCCACTGCCGGGCAATATAGGGGGATGCCCGCCCGGTACGCCGCCGTTACGATGCCGTCTTCCTTGGCGCGGCCGGCGAGTTCCTTTCCCAGCAGATTCAGGAATTCGCGGGTGGTGTAGGGCCGCGATTGGTCGAGCGTCGCGGCAAAGCGCCCGATCATCGCGTCGGCTTCGCGAAATTCCTCTTCGTCCGCCAACGTGTCGTACATGCGGTCGATCAGGTGCTTTTGCAGGTGCACATCGTCGATGTGGGGTGAGCACTGAAAGTGCAGCCGGCCCAGGGTCTCATGAATATCGTGAAAAAGATTGGCGCCGGTAGTGACCAGGCAATCGATGAGGCGATTCTTGATCAGGTAGACCACCAGCCGCCGCATCCCGGCGGGCACCATGGCGCCGGACATGCCCATCATGATCATGACGCGATCGCCCAGCATCTTCTTCCAGACCTGATAGGCGGTGGCCAGGTTGCGGCCCTGGAAGGAGATGCCCTGCATCTTTTCCAGCAACGCCGAGACACTCTTGCGGCCATCGATTTTCAATGGCCGGGTGGGTGTGGAGAGAATTTCGTTCTTGCGCATTTCGCCCCCTAGGGATTCAACAATCTTTGGCCTTTCGGTTGGAACTCCCAGCAGCGGTCAGGAGGGTGGGCAGGAGAGCGTGGCTCGCCAGTCAATCACTCACCGATTCCCAGCAAGATGGCGGCAGAAAGCACCGTTGTCCAGAGACCTCGCTTGTCGCCGATCGCCGATTGCGTGATGTGCATCGTGCGGACGATCTTGTTGGAGATTTGGTAGATCTCTTTTTTCTCATTCCAGCTTCGGTCGGGATCGAATTCAACGCCCAGCGTGGTGGCCAGCATTTCGGCGGCCAGTTCTTCGGCGTATTCCCCCGCCACCTCTTCCGTTTCTCCAAACGAATGGTGCTCGGAAAGGTAGCCAAAGGTGTCCCGGTCACTGGGGAGGGCGACGCCGACGGAAGCGGCAATCAGACGATGCGGTTCGCGCGTGGAGTTCTCACTCATCACCACAAAGGTCACCTGCCCGGGCTTCAGTTCCTTCATACCTTCCGCGCGAGGGATCAATTTGCTGCGGGGAGGAAAAATGCTGGAAACCCGCACTAAATTGCACGCGGCGATCCCTGCCGATCGCAACGCCAGCTCAAAACTGGTCAGCTTCTCGCGATGCTTCCCCACACCTTTCGTAAGGAACATCCGCTTCGGTACGAACATTCCGATGCCTCCCTTCGCCTGGGCATGATGGATTCAGGGCGTGCCTCCGAAACGATGAACTCGGGGCCCAGGAAGGGAATTTCCGCGCTCTCACGGGAGAGTTTTACCGTAGCAAGAATTTTAGAAAAGTGTCAATGGATTTTTGGACCTTATCCTTGCAGGATTCTACACGTCTGTTTTAAACTTGGCCGACGGCCACAATACAACCGACAAGGTGCTAACGTGAAGCTAACAGACCTGCGCGGGATTCTTCAATACATCCCTCAATTCCGGGAAAAGACGTTCATTATTGCCGTGGACGGAGCCATCGTCACGGATGAGAACTTCGCCAACATCCTCCTGGACGTCGCCGTGCTGCGTTCATTGAACATCCGTGTGGTGCTCGTGCACGGGGCGTCGGCGCAGATTAAGGCTCTCGCCGACAAGCAGAGCGTCCAGGCATCCAACCTCGATGGCACCGGCGTGACCGATGCCCCGACCTTGCAACTGGCCATGGACGCCGCGAACCGTCTCACCCACGAGATTCTTGAAGGCCTTTCGGCCAACGACCTCCGGGGCGCCTGCCCGAACGCCATTATTGCCCATCCCCTGGGGATCATCCAGGGCGTCGATCACCTGTTTACCGGAAAGGTCGAGCGTGTTGACACGGAACTTCTGCAAACGTTGCTGAACCAGGGTATTGTTCCCGTCGTGCCGCCTTTGGGCTTTGATGGTGACGGTAAGACGTACCGGGTCAACTCCGACGGCATCGCCCTCGCGGTGGCCGATGCCTTGAAGGCGATAAAGCTGATTTACATTACCGAGCAGGACGGGCTGCGCCATAACGATCAAATCATTCGCCAAATACTGGTCGGGGACTTGCAGAAACTCATCCATACCGCGGGCGGCGGATTTGTGGGGGAAATGTTGTCCAAGGCTCAGCACGCCGCGGCCGCGTGCGCCGTGGGCGTGCAGCGCGTACACGTTATCAACGGCCGCGTGGACGAAGGGCTGCTCGCCGAAGTGTTTTCCAATGAGGGCATCGGCACGCTGATTTACGCCAACGAATACCAAAATATCCGCCCGGCCAAGAAGAAAGATATCCGGGCGATCCAGATGTTGACCAAGAAGGCAGTGGAAGCGGGCGAGCTCGTCCGGCGGACGCGCGCCGACATTGAGAAGAACCTGGCCAATTACTACATCTTTGAAATCGATAAGAACCCGGTCGCGTGCGTGGCGCTGCACGTTTATCCCGCGCAACAAAAGGGCGAACTGGCCAGCCTTTATGTCAATCCCTTGTACGAAAACCAGGGCATTGGCCGAAAACTGATTCAATTCGTCGAAAATAAAGCTCTCGAGAGCGGCCTGACGGAATTGATCGCCCTCTCGACGCAGGCGTTTACGTACTTCCAGTCGAAGGGCGGCTTTGCCGAAGGTGCCATGGATGACCTTCCGCCGGACCGCCGCGAGAGATACGACCAAAGCGGACGGAACTCGAAAATTCTGGTGAAGAAGCTGAAGGTTGCCGGATAGGTAGAATTGAGGTGGGCCGCGCTTCCGCCGCGAGGAAACAGGGAAGGCTATTCCTTGTGCAAAAAACCCTTCTATAATCACGCGGCTTCCCGGCATCACTGGTTCAAATGCACG
>JBEKAD010000558.1:0-4205 GCA_050018435.1 Terriglobia bacterium | reverse complement strand
AGTATCTCAGTGACCTCTGTGTTGAGGCTGTTCTGAACACGGAGGTCACAGAGACACTACGCGCCGTTGTGGAAAAACAGAAGCGGAAAGGCGAACTGACGATGGATTCAACACCCCAATTTCGTGTCTTAGCGGTTGATGACGACCCGGCAATCTGTGGACTTTTAACCACCAAGTTAAATCTGTCGGGCTTTGTCTCCCAATCCTGTACCAGCGGGGAAGAGGCTCTCCAGCTCCTCTCGAAAGAAACCTTTGACGCGATCATTTCCGATTTGAACATGCCGGGGATTTCAGGCTTGGAGCTGCTCGAGGCGACGCGCCGCCTTGCCCCGCACACGGCTTTCCTGATGGCAACCGGCGTGAGTGACGTCGCGGTGGGAATCACCGCGATGAAGCTAGGTGCGGCGGATTACATTCTTAAACCCTTCCAAATGGAAGCCGTATTAATAAGTCTCCGGCGGGCGCTGGAAATGAAACGCATGGAAGCGGAGCTGGAAGAGTACCACCAGCGCTTGGAGAGCATGGTCGAGCAGCGGACAAAACAGCTCAAGGCCGCGATGCGGAGAATTGAACTGACCTACGATGAAACGCTGGAAGCTTTGGCGGCGGCGCTGGACCTCCGCGACAATGAGACGGCCGGGCATTCCCGGCGGGTCACCCTCTACTCCTTGGAGATGGCCAAGGCGCTCAATTTCTCCAGCGATCAGCTCAAACAACTGCAAAGGGGCGCCTATCTTCATGATCTCGGCAAAATAGGTATTCCGGATTCGATCCTCCGCAAGCCGGGAAAGCTGACGCCGGAGGAAACGGCCGTTATGCAGACCCACGTGCGGATCGGGTATGACTTGCTGAGCCAGGTAGCCTTTCTCTCCTCGGCCGCCCAAATCGTTCTCACCCACCAGGAGACTTATGACGGCACGGGGTATCCCCAAGGCCTGGCAGGGGAAGAAATCCCATTGGGAGCAAGAACCTTCGCCATCGCCGATACCCTCGATGCCATGTTGTCCGACCGGCCCTATCGGCAAGGACGGCCCTATTCGGTTGCCCGCGCCGAAATCGTGCGAGAGTCGGGGAGACAGTTCGACCCTCAAGTCGTCGCCGTTTTCCTTTCGATCTCGGAAGAAACTTGGGGAAAAATCCGCATCGAGGCAACCCGGAATTTCTCGGAACAAAGGCGCAAGCCGGCAGAGAATCTGACCTTGAAAGGAATAGACCCGTCGGACGGTCGTTTTCGTCAGGAGGCGGGAGACGGGGCGCGCCTCGCGGCGCCGCCAGCTCGCTAACTTAAATCAAGGGCCATCTTGAGCGCGTAGTTGAGCTCGGCAAGCTTCGATCTCGAGAGCGAGCCCACCTAATTGGTAAGGTCTGACTTTCGCATGCTCACGAGATTGTCGCACATGATCCAGCTCGGATGCTTCAGGCCCTCTTCAGGACCGATGGCGACTTGGGTCGACAGGCCTTCCCCCTTGGTGAAAACCGGGGCGCAAATCACCGTCGAGCTGCCCGCTACCGGTAAGTGGTCACCCCAACTGCCGCGCCGCCTGGCAACCGGGGGGCGGAATGGCCTCCCGCAGGATCGCTTTAGGCCGCCGTCCCGTGCCGGCTACGCGCACCCTCCAGCGCCTGCACCAAAGAGCGTTCGATCAGGCTGCACATCTCATCGATTTCGGGTTGGCGGGCGATCAGCGCCGGGGCGACGGCGAACCAGGAGGGGTCGATGCGCATGATCAGGCCATTATCGATCGCGGTTCGCTTCAGAGCCTTGCCCAGTTCAGGGTGGGGATCCATTGTCTGCGTATTCTTGACGAGCTCGACGCCTCTCAGAATGCCTTTGCCGCGAACTTCGCGGACGACCCCGTATTTCTTGAGCTCTTCCAGCTTGCCCGCGAGGTACTCGCCCATTTCCCTGGCCTGATGGTCCAGTCTCTTCTCAACGATTTCCTCCACGACGGCGATTCCCACCGCACAGGCCATGGGGTTGCCGGCAAACGTGTGGCCGTGGGCGAAGTGCACGTCGTCCTCGGCGTTCCCCCAGAAGGCCTCGGCCATATCTTCGCGGGCAATCATGGCCCCGATCGGCACCATGCCGCTGGACAGGCCCTTGCCACAACAAATCAGATCGGGGGTGACCCCAAAAGTCTGGGCCGCGAACATCGACCCGGTCTTACCAATCCCCGTGATAATCTCATCGTAAATCAGCATGACGTTATAACGGGTGCAGATTTCCCGGAGGATCTGGAAATACTCGTCCGTGGGGGTGATGATCCCCCCGGTGTTGCCGATCGGCTCGACGATCACGCCGGCCACCGTCTCCGGGTCCTCGTTCACGATGACGTCTTCCACCATGCGGGCACAGAAACGATTGCATTCCGGCCAGGAGTCGAAACGGTCGCGGTAGTAATTGGGGGGGAAGACTTTCAGGAAGCCGGGCATTTGGGGCTCGAACTTGCTTTTGCGGGACCCCGTGCCGCTGGCGGCCATGGCCCCGGCCGTACCCCCATGGAAGCCGAAGTAGCGGCTGATGAATTTGTATTTCCCGGGGTGCCCGGTCTGCTTGAAGTACTGCCGCACGAACTTGATGGCGGACTCCACCGCCTCCGAACCGCCGCTGAAGGGCTTAACATATTTCAGGTTGCCGGGCGTGACGGTCCCCATCTTCTCGACAAAGTCTAAAGTGACGTCGGCGATCCCGTGCAGAGGCGGAGCGAAGGTCATCTTCGCCATCTGTCTCTCCAGAGCTGCCAGCAAGCGCGGGTGGCGATGTCCCAGCGTGGCGACGAATATTCCACCGATGGCGTCGAAGTACCGCTTCCCTTCCGTGTCCCAGTAGTAAAGGCCCTCGGCCCGCTCGAGGATCAGCGGGCGCCGCAGGAACTCGGCCGTTTGTTGGTAGTCCAGAAATGTGCGTTTGAGCAGTTGCTCGCGGCGAGGATCAAGTTTCATGGTTCCACCACCCCTGGCTAGGCATTCCCGGTCGGCATGGAGGAATCACGGGTGGGTGAAGTCGTCCTGGGCGGGACCATGGGGAAGGCAGTGCCTCTTGTCCCCCCAAGCCTTCCACCGTTCACACCACGTCGCGCCGTGCACGAAAACCCGCCCGGCTACGATCGGGGGCCAGAGACTAGCATACGTTCCAGAGCTTTTCAACCCGTCCGAACTTCTCGGGTTTGGGGATGGGGATGAAAAAAAGCCGCAGGAAATCCTGTGGGCATGGGGCTGGCGCAGACGGTCGCTTTTTGGCGTTTGCGCTCTCCCGAAGGGACTCTCCTCCGGCAAGGCTTGGGCGCGGGTATATTCTCCGGCAGCGTGCAACTCCGCAAGCCGACAGAGGTGGCGCCGCCAGCTCCCACAAGTCCCTTCGGGAAATCGCGGACCCCAAAGAACAGGGGTCTGCGCCAGCCAGCCCGTTCGGCCTAACCCGGATTTCTCACCACGCGTTTGGAAGGGCGGGGCTCGGGACGAACAGAGGGCGGGAGCCACGATTTCGGCGGGGCTGAAGCCCCGCCCTTCCGGCTGCCCCCAAAAGCGTTCCAGCGTGGTGAGAAAACCGGCCTCAGGGGTTCTTTGTTCACCCGATCACCGGGTCAACGGATCTCCCGATCAACTGGTGACCGGTTCATCCAGGCGCGGGCGGGGGCCGGGATCGCCCGGGGTTTCCAACGAGCGGACAAAGGCCTCCACGATGTGGGGATCGAACTGCGTCCCGCAGCAGCGGTGCAGCTCCTCCCTAGCCTCTTGGATGCTGCGTCCGTGCTTGTAAGCCCGTTCGGAGACCATGGTATCGAAGCAGTCGGCCACGGAGATAATTCGAGCGCCCAGCGGAATATCCTCGCCCTTCAGGCGGTCGGGATAGCCCATTCCATCGACCATCTCATGATGATGCCGCACCATACCTCGAATCCGTTCGATGGCCTTCACCTTGAGCGGCTCGAGAATTTCCGCGCCCTTCGAGGAGTGGATCTTCATCACCTCGTACTCTTCCGGGGTCAAACGCGAGGGCTTGTTGAGAATCGCCTCCGGCACCCCGATCTTGCCGATATCGTGAAGAATGCCGCCCAGACGAATTTCCTCAATCACCGGATCGGACAGGCCCATCTGCCGTCCGATCTGCGCGCCGAGCCGGGACACCGACTGTGAATGGCCCTGCGTGTAATGGTCCTTGGCATCGACGGCATTCGCTAGCGCGGTCACGGTATCCAGCAACG
>JBEKAD010000557.1:0-4214 GCA_050018435.1 Terriglobia bacterium | reverse complement strand
CAGATGCGTTCCCTGAATATTGCGCCCCACAAATTTCACGGCGAATGGAACTACAGTATCCGGCCGAGAAATCAAGAACCAAAGTAGTGAGTTGTTCAAGTTATTTTGCGGAGGCTTCTTAGAGCGTCTAAGCGCCGTGAGAAATCCGCGCTAAGGGCCGGTAGTAGCCGTTTTCCAGTACGGAGGGTTGGCCATGAGAATCAGGCAAGCGGTGGTGGCATGGGGATTGGTGGTAGCGTGCGCCGGCAGCATGGTGCAAGCGCAAGCGGCGCGCCTCGCCGACGGCGCCGCGGTTCGCGTGCGACTGACGGCAGACCTGGTGAGTTCCCAGGCGGCGGTAGGCGCCCGCGTGGATATGGAAATCGCGCAGCCCGTCACGCTGCAAGGAGTGGTGGCGATTCCCGCGGGGGCGGTGGCCTGGGGCGCGGTGCAGATGGTGAAGAAGGGCAAGGTCCTGTACTTCGATGTCGAGGGAGTGCGACTGCCCAATCAAGAGATCGTTAAGCTTCGCTGCAGTCCGCATAAAACCACCATTGCGGCGAAGGATGAGATAAAAGTTGAAACTCAGGTGGGCGGGGATTTGGGAGCTGCGAAGGGAAGTGAGTTTACTGCCTATTTGGACCAGGACGTCAACGTCGAAGTGGCAGGAGCGCCGGTGGCGCCCGCGCAGCCCACTCCGGTGGTGGCTCCGGCACCAGCGCCTCGACCCGCCACGCCGGCTCCGGCGCCGGTGGTGGCGCCCGCACCGGCGGCCGTTGCGCCTCCCACTCCCCAACCGGAGACCCCTCCTGCACCGCCCGTGCCCGTGGCCGCGCCGCCAGCGGTTTCCGCCCCGGCTGCTCCCGCAGCGGCTCCGGTGGCGCCCCCTGCTCCCGCAGCCCAGCCCGGGGAGTACATTACGGTTGAGTGTTTCTCTGATCCCCTCGGCGCCGACATTCTGATTGACGACGAATTTCATGGGAGCACGCCCTCAATCCTCAAGCTCCCGCCGGGAAATCACCAATTCGAGTTTCGGCTCATGGGTTACAAGGCGCACGCCCAGCCCTTGAATTTGACGCCTGGATCGGGGCTCCGCACCGTGCGAATTACTTTAGAGAAGCAGCCGTAGTGCGCTGTAACATCCGATTCTTGACAATGGTCACGGGGCACTGTCTGGTTGTAGGGGTACGGCTTGCCGTACCCTCTGGGTTCGGTCGCACGATAAAAATGAAGTAGGGGCACGCCATGGCGTGCCCCTACAACCAGGGCTGCTGCCAGTCTCCAGAGTTCGGGCATGTTCACCACTCTGATCGCCGTCGTCTTTACTCTTGTGCTGGTAGCGGGAGTGCCGGCCCTCTCTTACTCCACCGCCCGAAACAGCGAAATCCGGAAGATGCCGCGCCTGGGCCTCTACCTTTCCGCTGTGTTCTCCCAGTGGCTTTTGACCGTGGTGGCTTTGGGAGTTGTGTTCCTGATCGCGCGCAAGGTTTTCGTGCAAGGTTTTGCCGCGATGCCTTTGACCGCTGCCCTGGAGTGGGGGGCCGGCATTGCGGTGGCCGCGCTTCTGGCGCTGAGCTTCGTCATCTTGTGCGAACGGCGCGGATGGCTGCCGCGAGAATCTGACTTGGTTTACCTGCTGATACCGGAAACACCCCGGGAGAAGCTCTGGGCGGTTCTGATCATCGCGCCCACCGCGGCGTTCTGTGAGGAGTTCCTCTTCCGTGGCTATTTGCTGACGCAATTGCACGACTGGCTCCACTCGCTCTTGTGGGCTTGGGTTGTGTCTTCCGTGGCGTTTGGATTGGCGCATTTCTACCAGGGATGGAGCGGCATGATCCGCGCCGGATTGTTGGGTGCGCTGCTCGCCTACGCCGTGGTGCGATGGGGAAGCCTTTATCCCGCGATGCTCGCGCACTGGATGATCGACACGGTGGCGTTGTTGTGGCTCGGCCCCTGGATGGTTGGTAAGGACATTGCTGCCGAAGGGAGGATGCTCGAATGAAAAGCCAACATGCAATCGACGCCGCGCTGGGGATGCTGGCGCTGGCGCTCTCGCTGGGAGCGCAGTCTGACCCCTGGGTGGTCATTCGCGCGGCGAAACTCTTTGACTCCCAGCATGGGGTTTTCATCACCAACGCCGTCGTGGTGGTGCATGGCGAGCGCATTGCTGAGGCCGCTGCCGCGGATCAGGTGAAGATTCCCGCCGGCGCGACGGAAATCAATCTCCACCAAGCCACGCTATTGCCCGGATTGATCGACGCGCACACGCACTTGCTGCTGACGGGAGAATTAGCGGGCCGGTATGATGACGAACTCCTGAAGGAGTCCTACCAGTACCGCACCATTGAGGCCGTGGTGAACGCCCGCAAGGACCTGGAAGCGGGCTTCACCGCGATGCGCGATGTGGAAACCGAAGGGGCCATGTACAGCGACGTGGATGTGCGCAACGCCATCAATCGCGGATTGGTTCCCGGTCCGCGCCTTCAGGTGGCCACCCGCGCCCTTTCCACCACGGGCGGTTATGCGCTGGAGGGTTATTCGCCGGAAGTCACCGTGCCCGACGGCGTCCAGAAAGTGGACTCGCCCTGGGCGGCGCGCCAGGCCGTGCGCCAGCAGATCGGCTATGGCGCCGACCTCATCAAGATCTATGGAACACATCACTTCTCTTTCACCCCCGACGGCAAGCTGGTGAACATTCCTACCTTCACGCTGGAGGAGGTTCAGGCCATCGTGGACGAGACGCATCGCGAGGGTAAGAAAGTTGCCTGCCACGCTTATGGCGGACCGGGACTGCACAATTGCCTCGATGCGGGCGTGGATTCCATCGAGCACGGGCTGGACTTGGACGAAGCCGCCATCCAAGAAATGGTCCAGAAACACATCTACCTTGTTCCCACCCTCTATGTTTACGAATCTGATCCCTCTGCTGACCTGAAGGCCACCGGGGGGAAAACCAGCCGCGCGCGAATTCATGAGGCGAGCTTCCGGCGCGCGCTGGCGGCGGGCGTCCCCATTGCCTTCGGGACTGACGTGGGACCGTTCCCGCACGGCACGCAGGCCAAGGAATTCGCTTACATGGTTCGCTTCGGGATGACCCCCGTGCAAGCCATGCGCGCCGCCACCTGGGTGGCTGCGGAACTGATGGGATGGCAGGACCGCGTGGGATCCGTCGAGGCGGGTAAGTTCGCCGACTTGGTGGCGGTCGAGGGCGACCCCTCGAGCGATATCACCGAACTCGAGCGCGTGAAGTTTGTCATGAAAGGGGGGCAGGTGGTGAGGAATGATTTGAAGTGAACGTGGGGGCCTGCCTTTGCTGACTCTAGCTTCGTGTGCGCTGGCAAGTGGCCACATGTCCCGTAATGTTCCCGCTCGATCACTGACCAAGCATCCATGTGGTGGATACCCCGAGGATAAAGGCCAATGGCCGCCCCACCTCGGGGGATGACCAGGGCCTATATCGGAAACCTGGACTAAAAGTCTGTTTGTGGGGTCTTTGAACTTTCGGTCAAAAAGTCCAATACTGGAAGGGCGCGGCAGTGTCTCAATTTGAATCCCCAACCAGGCGTTCGTAAACGTAGGGCGACTACCGAGGAGTTATTTCCTCGAGCCCCGTTTGCACTAACGTTTGCACCAACGTTTCGGGACCGCGAGGGCTGCATCTCCGGTTAGGCGACAAACCGTCAAGTGAACCCCGTAATTCCTACGGCGTCTCGCGCGGGTAGCCGCGGATGACAGATTCTTCTACTGCAATCCAGCGCACGCGAACGGCATTTCTATGGGTAGGCCGTGATAATTACGAGTGGCGTCCACTTGCCGAAGTGGCTGCGCTCAATCCCTCAAATTCAACATCGACTGGTAAACTTCGCAGTCTCGGCATATTTTCATCTTCTCTTCCCAGTTTCCCTGGACCGTGCCCTCGCAGATCGTTCCGTTGATGAACCAGCAAAGGTTTCCGGCATCAAATTGCCATGCGGGGCAATTCTGCCTGTCCTCCGCGGGACAACGGCGCGTCAGCCAGCAGGGCTTGCTCTTCCTGGTAGCACGGCTTTTCAATGCCAGAATAAAAAGGACTTGGCGCTCGATATATACAGGAATGTTCCGCCAGCCCTGTTCGAAACTTTGAATGGCTTTAGGAGAAACACCCAGGATCTGTGCCATCTGGGTTTGCGTTTTCTCCAAGTGCCGGCGAATTGCCATGAACTGGATTCGCTTCATTTCACCCTTTTCCCCCTGGA
>JBEKAD010000556.1:0-4216 GCA_050018435.1 Terriglobia bacterium | reverse complement strand
CCGAACTTCGATCGTGCCAAGGACATGCTGGAAGAAGGCGACGGCGCGGGCAACACCTTCAAGGCTACGGCCAAGCCGGTGCTGGTCGGCACCGCCGTGGTCGGCGCCACCACCATGATCTTCTCCATCATCATGGCGCTCACCCACGGCCTCACCGAAAACGTCAGCAAGTTATCGTTGTTGCATGCGCCCTTTTTCCTCGGGCTGGTCACCGGCGGCGCGGTGATTTATTGGTTTTGCGGAGCTTCCACGCAAGCGGTTTCCACCGGCGCCTATCGCGCCGTGGAGTTCATCAAAGCCAACATCAAACTGGAGAGCACCGATAAAGCCTCGGTATCGGACAGCAAGAAGGTGGTGGCCATCTGCACGAAATACGCGCAGAAAGGCATGCTCAACATCTTCATCGGCGTATTCTTTGCCACCCTGGCCTTCGCCTTCCTGGAGCCGTTCTTCTTTATCGGCTACCTGATTTCGATCGCCATCTTCGGACTCTATCAGGCGATCTTCATGGCCGATGCGGGCGCCGCCTGGGACAACGCCAAGAAGATTGTCGAGGTGGAGTTGAAGCAGAAGGGCACGGCGCTGCACGACGCAACGGTTATCGGCGACACCGTAGGCGACCCGTTCAAGGATACGTCTTCTGTGGCGCTGAACCCCATCATCAAATTTACCACCCTCTTCGGCCTCCTGGCAGTGGAGCTGGCCGTCAAGTTGACCGTCACCAGCGGTTCCCACTTGACGCGTACTTTGGCGGCGGTTTTCTTTGCCGTGTCGATTTGCTTCGTCTATCGGTCGTTCTACGGAATGCGCATTGGCGGCACTTGGCCGCCCACCGCGAAGTTTGCGCCGGACAAGTAGACAGCATAAACCCCAGCGGGCACGCCGCCCGACCCAGCGGCGTGCCCGCGACCTCGCATAGATTTAACCCCGCATTTCTCACCACGCGATTGGAAGGGCGAGACGAGTCCCGCGAAGCAGGACACCGTGAGTAGCCGTAGGCCTCTTTTTGTCCGGCCCTGCGGGATGAAACCTACAGACATAGAAGCCGAGAGATAGTTCCGGCCCTGGAGGGGCCGAACCCTCGTAGGGTCAACCCGTCGGCTGACGGGTGGGGAGGCCGGGGGCTCTGCTCTCCGCACGTTAAAACCTGCGGCTACCCACGGTTGGCCCCTGCCGGGGCCGGACCAAGAACGGCTTAAGTAAACGCTTATGGGGTGGTACGGGGGTAGGTGTCTGGCGTTTTGCGACGGCTGGGAAAACTGACACGCATTTCACATCGCCAGCGATAGCCCTTCAAATGCGACCGTGCAGGAGAGGCGGGGATTCTTTTCCTCAAGCCTGCGTTGCGCGTCCTGTTGTATCCAAGCCAACTCTTGGTCGGTGCGATCGGGGTCGTGATGGTAGAGGATCAGTTGCCTTACCTCTGCCTTCAAAGCCAAATCGCATACTTGGCTTACCAGACTGTGTCCCCACCCATGTTTGTGCGGCATATCTGGCTCAACATACTGAGCATCGTGGATGAGGACGTCTGCTTTCCAACAGAACTCAACGAAGCCATCGAAATCAGTCGTCTTCTCATAGGGCGGGTCCAGTTCATTGTCGGTGAGATAGACGAATGATTTCGCGTCGTTTTCGACCCTATAGCCGAAACTGCCTCCCGGGTGGTTCGCTGCGATCCTTGTGATGCTGAAGCCCTGGGACCGGAGGAAATGCATCTCTTCCATGGTTATGCATTTTGTTTGCGACGGGATGTGCTCCGACTTCACGGGGAAATGGGCCCCATCCATCTGGTCAAGGAGCGGGCACATGAAGGCCTTATCCCCTGCCTGTTTCATCTTCTGACACATGCCGCAGATGGTGGTGCCTCCGAAAAAAGTGGGCAACATGAAAATCTTTCGGTTCGGCTGGTAGATGGGAGCGAAGAAGGGAAAGCCTTGGATGTGGTCCCAATGAGAATGCGACAAAACGATGAATATCTCTTCGGGGCCTGCGGCTAACGTCTTTCCCAGTTCACGAATCCCCGTCCCCGCGTCAAACACCAACACCTGTCCTTCCGGCAGATGAAGGCTGACGCAGGACGTGTTGCCGCCGTAGCGGACGGTAGATACACCTGGACTGGGAACTGAGCCACGAACTCCCCAAAACCTCGCCGTCATGGATGATTCCATCGCGAATCTCCAATCTCCAATCCACCTTTACGGATGGCGGCCCGGGGGGTGAGGCGAGGGTTACGAGAAATCTAACAGGCTGATGAAAAAGTCGCCGCAACGCCCTTTGTAGCGCCGGCATCTTGCCGGCCCTTGTCAAATCTAAAGGAGTTGCCGGCTGGAAGCCGGCGTTACGGCAGAGCGCTCCAAGGCTTTTTCATCAGCCTCCTAACCCGCTGCCGCAGGCAAGTCAACGCGACCCGCTCAATGTTGTGGACGCTCCCGGATCTTTTGAACCACCTGGGTGGATCAAGAAACCCGCGGCCGGCCATGGCCTCGACTCTCTCCCTTGCGGCGCTGAAAAATCTCGATCAGGTTAGTTGATTGACGATTAGGGAAAGACCCTTCAGTATCCCTTCGTCTCTTCCCGGATCTTTTTTGCCAGCTTTTCAATTTTTTCAGCGCGGTTAATGACTTCGGAGGAAAGGACATTGATGTTCGGCTTGTCCAATTCCTCGCGGAGTTCCTTGGCCAGGGCGGCCATTGCTGCCGCGTCGCTTTTCGCCTTTTCAAAGTTGGCCTGCACAATGCTCAGCTTCTGCTTGGTGCTCAGCGGTTGGGGGCCGTCGTTACGGACCGGGGTGTCATCGGGAATAGCTGACACTATCCGGTGGCCGCCCGCATGATTTTCCGTGGTTCCCTGAGTTGATGGGAACTGCTGCTGGGATTGCGTGGGGGCGGGAGCCAGCGTGAGGAAGGCGAGTGGGATCAGCAAACCCCAGGAGAGAATCATTCCATGCTGCCTGCCAAACCCGTGAGATCGTATCATGGTGACATCCTTTCCGAACCGCGCCGAGGATTGCCCAGCGTCATTGTCCTTATCACGGGATAAAGGTGTTCGTGACGTGCCTGAATCCCTGAGTTTCGTCGCCGGGGAAGACCCGGGCTCCGTTGGGAATTCAACCTTAGCGCCCATTGGCCTCTCCCTTGATCTTCTTAGCCAATTTCTCGACCTTTTCGGTCTTATCAATAACATCGAGCGGTAAGACATTGACGTTCATCTTTTTCAGCTCATCACGGAGTTGGTCGGCTAAGGCGGAAAGCTCTGCCGCGTCGGTTCTTGTCTTCTCGAGATTGGATTTCTTAGGCTCCCCATTCTGCTTGGGAGGACTCAGTGCGGCTTGGTCATTTACCGCAGGGGGAGGAGACAAGACCTCCCCGTTCTTGGGGGGAGCAGGATTCTGCGCACTCCGCACGGGCACGGTGGCCAGCAAAACTAAAGCGGCGACAACTCCCACGCCCAGGGGAAGTATGAATCCGCGAAACTTAAGCAGCGGACGAACTCGAATCATGGTGGAATCCTTTCGTGACCGCACCGGAGTTTGCGCCGGTCCGTCAAATTATACCTTGACCATAGATTGTAGCCCCCCGCCATGCCGACTGCAATCGAAGCTTGGTAGTGGGGCAGGAACTTCGCATGGCGATGCTCGGGTGGCGGTCGGGTGGCGGAGGACAAGGCAGACGAGCGTTCGTGGGTGTCCGGAGGAGATTCGCAAGGTGGTTTTTGGCCGGGGGTGGCGGAAGCGAGCTGGAAACCGGGGTGGGGAGAGGGGAGGAAGAGAACACGAAGCTGCGGACCTGCGGAACAGGCAGCGGGAGGATGCAGATGGCGGGGAGCGACGGACCGACCGGGCCCTCAAGCGGGGGCGCGGACGGGCGGTTGCAGTTGCCACAAGGAGCGGTGGAGTTGGCGGGAGATTTCGCGCAGGCTGGGGTGGTAGCGGCGGAACAGTTTGGAGTGCAGGAGGGCGAAGGCGGAAAACAAGGCGAAGCAGAGGCAAAGGATCAAGGTGACGACCGCCAGTCCGTGGTTGGCCACCGGTTGGGAACGGGAGCGATCTGGGGGCCGGTGGCGGCAGGCATGGAGCAAGCCGTGCGTGAACGCCCCGTTCTGCGTGAGGTCGTTCCAGCCCTTGTTCTCGACTTTCCAGCGGCGGTGTCCCCGTTGCCGGACGAGGGGAGCGGGGAAGACTTGGGGGTCCAACGTCTCCACCCCAATCCCTTGCTGA
>JBEKAD010000555.1:0-4218 GCA_050018435.1 Terriglobia bacterium | reverse complement strand
TGGCAGGCGCGGTGCGAAAGTCCCGCCCCCGCCAAAATCTCGTTCAGTCCCAACTGCCGCCACATCTGGTGGCCGACATGAACCGAGCCCGCCTCGCGGGCCTCTTCCACGGTGACCTGCTCGCTATCGACCGCCAGCGTGGCGCCGGCCCCAGAAGGGGCCTCCGCGGGCTTCGTGCGGACTCCGCGTGCCCGGCGCACCTTCTCGGCCAGAGCCTCGACTCCTGGGTCAGCAGGCGCCCGAGAGGTCTGCCCCTGCAAGCGGGCTGCCAGGCGGTGGGCCAGATCGAGCCACTGTTCGCAGGGCGCGGGGGCGAGGCTACCGAGCGAGCAGATGATGCGCTGGCGGGGGCCCTTGGGGGTGGACACGGATTCGACGAGGAGATAGTTGGTGTACGTTTTGCCCTTGTGCGACTTGGTGGTTTTGCGGATATACATAGGACACTACGTATACCACATAACCAGCTAAAGTCAACGAAAATATCGATAACTATTCGTCACTATCTTTCACTGGTGAGAACCTCTTGTTGAAAACAAAGACCTTGCTCCCCGCAACCGGCGAAAACCCACCGGAGACCGTGGAAGTTAGGTTAAGGTCGGCGCTACCATGTTTTTCATCAACCTCCTGGTGGAGCTTGACCATGGACTTGTCGGCGCGTGGCTTGGGGCCACACGTGGCGAGGATTCACCCGCCATCAAAATCGGCGGACCCCAGCCGTCGTGGGGGAGCGTACCAAACATGACTCTCGCCAAAACAAGGGCGTTTCCCTCCGGCAATTGATTCCCACGGCGCAGGGACGGCAGTTACCAGTTCGATTTCGCAGGAAACGACCGCAGGCTGCGAGGCTGATGTAGAATATTGAGTGCCTTCCTGGTCAGGTTTGCGTCCGACGTCCGCGCCTACCTCTGTTATTTCGGCGACCAAATGCCGATCGAGGAGGTGAATCAGGCATACCTGCCGATGCACCCGGTTGGATATTCATGGCTTGGGCAGAGAGGGAAAATCCCTGGGAAGGCGTTGAGTAGAACCGAACCCTGATGCTGAGCGATTTTCGCCAACTTTTGCGCCAGAACCGCAATTACCGCTACACCTGGATCGGCCAAGTCGTCAGTGAGATCGGCGATCACTTCAACAACATTGCCGTGTTCAGCCTGGCGATGGAGACCACCCATTCCGGGCTGGTGGTGAGCGGCGTGATGCTGTCGCGGGCCATACCCGCGGTCATGGCGGGGCCCGTGGCCGGTGTAATCCTCGACCGCTTTGACCGCAAGCGCATCATGCTGGCGAGCGACCTGATCCGCGCGGTGGTGGCCCTGGCGTTTGTGCTGACGGTCCATCATCATCGGACCTCGCTGCTTTATGGACTGAGCGCGCTGCTTATGTTCGCGTCGCCGTTCTTCACCAGCGGCCGCACTTCTATCCTCCCGTCCATCACCAGCCGGGAGGAACTGCACACCGCCAATTCGCTGACCCAGACCACGCAGTGGACCACGCTGACGGTGGGCACCATGGTGGCGGGTTTGAGCGCGGCGAGCCTGGGATACCAGTGGGCCTTCGTTTTGAACTCCCTCTCCTTTTTTGCATCGGCGGCCTGCATCTGGCAATTGCGTGGCGCGGGCAGCTTTCGGGCGAAGCGCGAAGCGCTGACGGAAGAACAGGTGGTGCGGCCGTGGCACGAGTACAAGGAAGGCCTGCGCTACATGCGCTCGTCGCCGCTGATCCTGGGAATTGCCTTGGTCGGCATGGGCTGGGCCACCGGTGGAGGCGCGGCCCAGATCCTTTTCACCTTGTTTGGCGAGCAGGTGTTCAACCGCGGCCCGGCGGGAATCGGCATCGTGTGGAGCGCCGCGGGAGTGGGCCTGCTGGTGGGCGGAGCGCTGGGCCACGCGGTGGGCCGGCGAATCAGTTTCCGCAATTACAAGCGCGCCATTGCCATCTGCTATGTTGTCCACGGCGGGGCCTACGTGCTCTTCAGCCAGATGCAGAGTTTCGCTGCCGCCCTGTTTTTCATCGCCCTCTCCCGCGTGGGCGTGGCGGTGAGTTCAGTGCTGAATGTCGCGCAATTGCTCCATCGCGTTCCGGATGAATTCCGGGGCAGGGTGTTTTCGACGGCGGAATCGCTGACGTGGTCTACCATGATGGTTTCCATGAGCGCGGCGGGCATCGCTTCCCAGTATCACGGGCCACGGACCATCGGGTTTGTGGCGGGCATCCTCAGCTCGAGCACCGCAATTTTTTGGGGCCTGGCGGATTGGAAGGGAAAACTTCCCGAGCCTGAGCCCCTGACCGTCGAACCCGAGGAAGTGGAGATTCACGGCGAGCCGACGGTGTGAACGTTAGGGATTAGGGGTTAGGGATTAGGGGTTAGGGGCCCGCCGCTGATTTCAACGGGAGGAAACAATGAGTGAGGCAAAACCGCTGGCGGTAGTCACCGGCGCCTCCAGTGGAATCGGCGCAGTTTTCGCGCGGGCGCTGGCGGCGCGGGGTTACGACTTGGCGCTCGTGGCGCGCCGCCAGGACCGCCTGCGGCAGTTGGCCGATGAACTCGGCAACCACTTCCATGCGAACTGCACATTGCTGGGCGCGGACCTGACCCGCGAAGCGGAATTGCGCAGCGTGGAGGAATTCCTGGCCGGCGCGGCCAATCTTCAGTTGCTGGTGAACAACGCCGGGTTCGGCACCCTGGGATGGTTCTGCGAAGCGCCCCTCGAGAGCCAGGACGCCATGCATCGCCTGCACGTCCTGGCCACGATGCGCCTTACGCACGCGGCGCTGCGCAACCTGACCGCGCGCGGCCAGGGCGCCATCATCAACGTCTCGTCCGTCGCCGCCTTTGTGCCACGCCCCGGCAGCACCAGCTATTACGCCACCAAAGCCTGGATCAACTGTTTCACCGAAGGCCTCCATCTGGAACTGAAAAGCGCCGGATCGCGGGTGCGCGTGCAAGCGCTCTGCCCGGGATTCACGGTGACGGAATTCCACGACGTGTTGGGGATCGACCGGAAATCCATCCCTAGCGCCTGGTGGATGTCCGCCGAGGAAGTGGTAGAAGCCTCGCTCGAAGGCCTGGAAAAGGGAAAGCTCTTCCTGGTGCCGGGATTGCGCTATAAGCTGCTCGTGTCGCTTCTGCGACTGCTGCCGCGGGGAGTGCTGCACTTTGCGCTGACCAAAGGGCCGGCCAGCCTGCGGCGCGAGCGGAAGACTTCTACCAGGCAAGTGTAGGGGTACGGCTCGCCGTACCCTCTCGGTTGGGTCGCGCGATAAAAACGAAATGGGTACGGCAAGCCGTACCCCTACTGCATCTGGCATCGAGCGCCTGGTGTCGCACTTCGAATCGACTGAAATCATTGGTAGCGGGGGGGAGGATCGAACTCCCGACCTAGGGATTATGAGACCCTCGCTCTACCACTGAGCTACCCCGCCAAGTGTTTCCGGCCATATTCGCGAGCGGTCACACCATTCACCATAGTAGGGTATTCGCGCGCAGGAGGTCAAGAAACGCACACCAGAAAGGCCGCACAATCGTTGTCTCGTATTTGAACTGGCAGATCGGATGCTGCCTAAAATTAACTCTGCTCCATCCACTATTGTGCTTTCAATGCGCTGAGACGCTCGATGCGCTTGCCCCGGCCCCCCATCACTGTCGAAGACCTCCCGCTTTCCGGCGACATCATGCCGCCTGCCCAATTCTCCCCTGCGGATATGCAGGTGATCGTCAACTATCTATTTTCGCTGCCGGTTGTATAAGTGGTGCAAGCGTGCGGCAGGGCGCAGGACAATTATGGATAACCCACTAATGCTCACTATTGCCCACATAAAGTCAAACTGGAGATATGGTAACTCGTTTATTTTCATAAATTTACATAGAGAATAGTTTCTTCCCATTTGTTTTCAATAACTTACCAAGACCGAGATTCACTCTTATCATCTTCTTGCCGGGACGCCCCCAGGCGGAGCAAGTGTACCTCGAACCTAGTTTGTAAGTCCGCGGCCCTTGGACACGCCGGTGAGAAGAGCCGCCACGATGAATCGGGGCGCTACCAGCCTGAACCCCGATGTCCGCAAGGCCATTCGCCGTAGGGGGGCGGCTTGCCATCCCCTCTGTGTACATTGCCGCCGAACCAAGAAGCGTAGGGGCACCCCTCGTGGGTGCCTTGGCTTCCCAGCCCCAAAGGGGCGACCTAACACAGCCTAGGCCAGCGGCCTGGGTCAGGGAAA
>JBEKAD010000554.1:0-4233 GCA_050018435.1 Terriglobia bacterium | reverse complement strand
AACGAGGTAAAGAGAAACCGACGCCACGGTCACGTCGAGGTGCTCGAGCGCCGCGAAGAAGAAGAGCATCGACGCCCCATACATTAGAATCGCCAGGAATGCAAACGCCGCCCAGGATTTCCAGTCGAAGGTGCGGAAGACGCTCCAGTGGAACGGTTCCGCCCATACCAGCAGGGGTATGCTGGCCAAGGAGGCCGTGATGTAACTGAAGATCAGGATCTCGATTTCCTGGAAGCGCCGCAGCAAGCCCTTGCAATAGGTGTTGTAGAAGGAAGAGCCGAAGCAACCCACCAGGATCAGGCTGTTGCCGACAAGGTATTTCATCTCCAAGAAGGAGACGTGGCGCAGATCCTCCACCGACATCAGCAGGACTCCCACCAAGCCGAGCGCCAGGGAGGCGATACGCAGCAGGGAAAGTTTTTCGCGCAGCATGAACGAAGCCAGGACTGCGGTGATCACGGGAATCATCAGGTTCAGCACCGCGCCGTTGGAGGCCAACGACCGGGAGATTCCCCAAGTCATGCCGAGTTGCGCGAGGACTTGACCCAGCACACCCGCCAGGGCGAACTTTCCCCAGTCCGACCAAGTGGGTCGCACAGCGCTCGGGTTGGAGCGGCGTTTGCGAATGAGCAAAGGAACAAACAAGACGGTGGTGATATAAAAAGGCAGGAAGGTGATGGCAAAAGGTCCCATGTTGCGGTCGAGAAATTTCACCGCCGTCCCTTGCGCCGACCAGATGAGAGATGCCGCGGCGAGCAAGGTGAAATACCAGAGCATCCTTCCTTTCCCCACCGTTTTGTTCAGCCCCGTTGCCGTTGCCATTTTGAGTTGTCAGTGGTCAGTTGTCAGTCATCAGTTGTCAGTTGTCAGTCGTAAGCAGTCTCGTCGCAGCCTAGTCAGTAAGCCATCACTCAAAACTGATAACTGAGAACTCATGACTGAAAACTGACGACTGACGACTGATGACCGTCCTTACAGCACGATGACGCCGAAGCGGTCAGCGCCCATCGAACTGCCGTCAATCACGTAAGGTTCAATGTGCCGCGCTTCGGCATAGGCGCGGACAACTTTCTCGAATGCTTCCGGGGCGTTCCGCCGCCCCAGGATGGCAACCGTCCCGCCGGCGCCGCCCCCCGTGACCTTGGCGCCGTACAGCCCCGCCGCGGCGCCTTGCTGGCGCACCAAATCCACCAGCAGGTCCGTGGCTTCGTTGCCCAGCCCGCACTCCGTGTAGGAGTAATGCGATTGATACATCAGGCCGCCCATCAGCCAGTAGGCGTCCTCGGAAGGCCGCGCCGCCGCGCCACGCGCCAGTTCCACGAACAACTGAATGCGCTGGTTCTCCTCAATCGCGTAACGCGTGCAGTTGCGGACGCGATACTGGATCTCGGGCCGGACCGTGGTGAACGGGTCGGGATGAAACTGCCCCGCGCCGAGGAACTCGCTGCCGGGCATCCTCTCGGGCAGGCGCCATTCGTACTTCGAGCGGAAGACCGAAGGGGTTACCTCCGAGAGATATCCTCGCCAGCGAGGATCGGTAAAGCGCGGGATGCGGCTGTTGGCGTCCTGAGTGACCGGCAACCATTCCCAATCACAGATGAGCTTGTAGCCCATGAAGGCCGCGGCGCGGGCCGCTTCGTATTCGATTCCGGTGACCGCGTGGCTCACGCCGGAGTCCACCGCCCAACAATGCAGCGCCTCGGGAAGCCGCACGAGCGGGAAAGGCTGGCACGGCTGGCAGAGCAGCGGCAGCACATAATCCTCATCGCCCAGCGTGGCCGCGGCTTGATCCATGATCCCACAAGCTGATTCCGCGATGACGTTTTCCACCCACTGGCAGGCCTCGGCCAATTCGATGCCGTGCAGGTCGATGCCGTAGGCGCGGGCGGCGGGCTTCATCACGGCGACTTCAACGGCCGCGGATGAGCTCACACCTTTGTTCAGCGGCACTTCGGATTGGAGATACACGTTGGCGCCAGTCTTTATCGCCTGGGGATAGCGCTGGGCCAGCAGGTAAAAGTTCCCGAGGGTATAAGCGGTCCAGCGCACCCGGGGATCGGCGTTCACCAGGCGGCGGACCGTGGCCTCATCGGTCAGGGCATCCAGCTCAAATTCCACCTGCTGCTGCCAACCGTGCTCGGCCATCTGCGGGTTCCAGAAGATCACGCGCCGGTCGTCGCGCAACTGCACCGCGCCCCAGGTGGCTTCGCGGATGGTGGCCTCAAACACCAGTCCGCCCGTGTAATCAACGTTTCCACCCATCAGGTCCAAGCGCCCCGGGCACCTTCCGATATAGATCGGGCGGCCCGAGGTAAAGAATTTCCCGTCGCCACGAAGGCTGGCGACCTGCGTTTCAAAGATGGTCATGCAAGCTCCCGGATGCTGTCAGTCACATAAGAGATGGTCTCTTCCGTCATGCGTGGATGGATGGGCAGGCTCACGTATTTGTGGAAGAGCGCTTCCGCCACGGGGCACTCGCCCTCGGCGTGGCCGAGTTGGCGATAGACCGTGGTGAGATGGATGGGCATGTAATGGGACCACACCTTGATGCGCTTGGCGGTGTAAAGCTCCCACATGAAATCTTCTTTGCTCAGTCGAAACTGCGGTTCCACCAGAACGCAGTAAATGTGAAAGACGTGCTTCACGTCCGGGGAGACATATGGTGTGGTGAGGCCACGAATGCTGCGCAAGCGCTCGCTATACAGGTTGGCAATCTCGATGCGCCGGGCGTTGAAGCCGTCCAGCTTGGCTAATTGCACCAGGCCGACCGCCGCCTGCGCGTCGGTCATGCGGAAATTGAAACCCACATGATCGAAATCCAGGTACCAATAGCGTTTGCCCATGGGAGTCTTGGA
This sequence comes from Terriglobia bacterium, assembly GCA_050018435.1. GTDB lineage: Bacteria > Acidobacteriota > Terriglobia > UBA7540 > UBA7540 > Bog-366. The sequence continues at coordinate 1,378 of JBEKAD010000554.1, read as the reverse complement.
TTCGTCAAGCGGAAGGTATTTTCCCTTGGGATCGTAGGTCAGGCAGCAGAGTGATCGGGAGGACAGCATCCGCTCGTAGAGGTCGCGGCGGTGGGCAGTGACCATTCCTCCCTCACCAAGCGTGACCATGTTCTTTTGCTGATGAAAACTAAATACGCCGATGTCACCCAGACTTCCCGCGCGGCGGCCCTTATACTCAGCCCCGGCCGCGTGAGCGGAATCTTCCACGACGATAATCCCGCGCTGGCGGGCCAGCTCCATGATCGGGTCCATGTCGCAGCACTGGCCGTAAAGGTGAACGAGCAGGATTACCTTGGTGCGGTCGGTTATTTTCTGGGCGATGGAAGCAGGGGTTAAATTGAGGGTGCGCGGGTCAACATCGGCGAAAACCACCCGCGCGCCTTGCGCCGCCGCGGCATTGGCCGTCGAGATCCAACTGATGGGAGTGGTGATCACCTCGTCGCCCGGGCCCACTCCCGCCGCAATCATGGCGAGCTGAAGTCCGGCCGTCGCCGACGTGACCGCAAGGCCATATTGAACGCCGCAGTAGGCAGCGAAGGCTTCTTCGAATTTCTTTACCTTCGACCCGCAGGAAGGCGCGCTCGCCGCCAGCACCTCGAGGAGCGCGGCTTCCTCCTCAGGTCCATATACAGAACCGTGGTTGTACTCGAGCTCATGAATTGCCTTGGGAAGATCCATAAATGGCCCTTTCGATGACTTCGTCGCAACTGGGAACGGGTGTCCGGCAGGTCGCCCGGATCCTTTCGGTGAGAAGAAAATGATCGAGGCCGCGCGGCGCCCGTCCCGGCAAGGGCGCAGTTTGGGGCTTGATCAGATCGCGCGAAAAACCCATTCTCTCCGCCAATTTCATTCCCAGTTCGAACCGCGAGATCGACTCGCTGGCGCCCACATGGAAGATGCCGCTGGCGCCGGGGAGGTGGAGAAGTTCCAGAATGAAATCCGTCAGCGTGTTGGCGTCAATCGGGTTGCGGTATTCGAAATTAGGGAACGAAACGGACTGCCCGGCACGAAGCTTTTCCGCCAATTTGTTCAGCATGGCATTCGTACCGTGATCCTGCGCAAAGCCCACCACCAGGGCCAAGCGGAAAATGATCGCCGACGGCAACGCCTGGCGGACCAAGTCCTCGGCGCGGGCCTTGGTCCTTCCGTAAACACTCACCGGCGTGGGAACGTCACTTTCACGGTAGCCGTGCCGGGTACCATCAAAGACCGCCGCCGATGACGTGAATACGAGCTTGGCCCCGGCTCGGGCGCAGGCCTCAACCACGCGGGCGGCGCCGCGAACATTGATCTCTTCCGCCAGCTCCGGGCGGTTCTCGCACGCGTCGATGTCGAAAATGGCAGCGAGCAGCACACC
>JBEKAD010000553.1:0-4255 GCA_050018435.1 Terriglobia bacterium | reverse complement strand
AAGTTGCTTGGGCGGAATCTGAGCTAGGCGCATTGCCTCTTGCTTCGCGAAGGCGACGTTGTCCGTGTGGTCGCGGGGCGTGAAAAGTGTGAGGTCCAGGCGCAAAGGCTGCGCTTTTTGGCTGCGGAGGAGCACGGAGATGAGACCATGCGGTTCACCGGCCGTCTTGCTGCCCGGTTCCATCTTCTTCAGCCGGTCCTGACTCTCCGCAAGACCCTCAATTGACCATGCGCCCGCGATGTGGCCGCACAGCGCGAAATTGCGATCCTTATCCGTGCGCGCAGGGTTGGGATTGTCTTCCGTGGGCACGGTGGCAGGAAAGTGTTGGTAGCCGAAGAATTCCGCCGAGCCTTCGCCGGCGCTGCCGTCAAGTTCCGGTGGGGGAAGTTGGGCCTGTACATCGATGTTGGGTAAGTAGGCAATGGAAACGATGGGCGCCGGCGCATCGCTCCAAACCAGCACGTGGCCCGAATTCCAATTTACGAAGCACCGTATCGTCACCTCTTGGCGATGACCGCGAAGGTCGTCGTGCTCGATTTCGAGGGTGAACATGCCGTTCGACGGATCCAGAGTCTGCCGCCGGACGCGCACTTTACGCGAGTCCCAATGAATCCACACAATGCCGCACGGCCAGGGGCGCGGCCACGATTTCCGGTAGGATGAGGCCACCTTGACGGTGTAATCGTGGAAGAAATCGATAGTTGATTCGAGATAGAGCATGTCGGGCTTGCCCTGGCGTTTGGCCTCCGCACCGGCGCGCTCCCACAGTTTCAGCACTTCATCAAACGGCAGCACGTGTTGATAATGGTCTTCGCTGACGCGAATGTCCCAGGAGTCTTCTTTGCCCAGATGCAGACCCAGCGCGTCCGGGCGCACCGTGACGCAGACCCCGATGTCGCCATTGCTCAGCAGCATTCCTTCGAAAAAATCCGGTGTGGGCAGATCATGAACCAGGGCATGGCGCTTGGCGATCTGAAACCCGTCCAAATTGGCGTCGCCGGAAATAGACCGCATCTCGGCGGGCAGAACGCCGGCCGCCGCCGTTGCTGCTGTGGCTTGAAGGAATGTTCTGCGATTGGTTTTCATAGTGTGCCTCTAACCCAAAGACTTCTGCCAGGGCGGCCGGCGTGCCCGGTCGAGCCATGTGTTCGCTTCGGCATCGCCGGTGAATCGTTCCTTCACCGGATCCCAGTGCAGCGTGCGGCGATACCAGTAGGACAGGTTGCCAAGGTGGCACACGGAAGCCGAACGGCAGCCGATTTCCACATCGCAAATGGGTTTGTTCCGTGTCTTCACGCAGTTCAGGAAATCCTGGTAGTGGTCGGTGCTCTGGTAAAGCTGAACGCCATTTTCCGGGATGGGATCCTTGTCCAGACCTTCCGGAGTGATCTTGAACTTCCCGCGGTTCACGAAGATTTGGCCGTCGGTTCCGTCGAAGAGCACGCCTCCGCTCTTGCCGTGGATAACCTGCACGCCGTTCGCGTAGATGAACCGGACGCCGGTCATGGCTTTGGGGTCCTCGGGGGGGACAATCTCCACGGGTCCGCTATCGTCCATGCCCAACCCCCATTGCGCGATGTCGAAATGATGCGCGCCCCAGTCGGTCATCCCCCCGCCCGAGTATTCGCGGTAGTTCCGCCACGCCGGGAAGTCCTTGGGAATCCCTCGCGGGCTCAGGATTGAGTTATACGCTCGCATGGGGGCGGGCCCGAGCCACATGTCCCAATTCAATCCAGGCTCCATCGCTTCTTCCGGCAGATCGCACCACTTGGATGACGTGCCGACATCCACAATGACCCACTTGATTTTGCCGATACGTCCATTGCGCACCAACATGCAGGCCTTGTAGAACTCGGGGGAGGAGCGCTGCATGCTGCCGGTTTGCAGCACCCGCTTGTGCTTGCGGACCGCCTTGACCATCGCCCGCGCCTCGGGAATGGTCAGGGAAAGCGGCTTTTCGCAATAGATGTCCTTCTTGGCTTTGGCGGCCATTACCACGTGGATCGCGTGCCAATGGTCCGGGGAGGCAATGCAGACGGCATCGATATCCTTGCGCGCCAGCAACTCGCGGAAATCGTCGTAAGCGGTGCAGCCTTGGTAGCCGGCAACCGCCTTCTGGGCATACGCGTCTTCCACCAGTTGCTTGGCCGCTTCGCGTCGAGTGGTGTCCACGTCGCAGACCGCCACCACCTGCGTGTCTTTAGCGAGAAATTTATTCAGCAGGTAACGGTTCTGCTTGCCCACGCCAATGAAGCCCATCGTCAGCCGATCGCTCGGCGGAGTCTTTGCTCCCCAGACGTGAGACGGTATGAAGATGGGCGTGACGATGCCTATGGCGCTGGCAACTCGTATGAAATCTCTCCTGCTGACCTGCTTGTCTGTTTTCATGTCGGTTCCTTCAATGTGGTTGATTAACCGGAATTTCCATTATCCAATTCCGGCCGGCCCGCAATATACTCCGGACCGCCCCTGAACGCAATTGTAAGCCGGGTTTTTGTAAGCCGGGTTTTTGGACACGGCCATCCGCTACATAGTGGAAAGACGCAACAAGCGGGGTAGGGCGGAGGTACGCGTACTTTGCGTTCCTCCGCGGCTTTTCACCGCCCCAGTGGTGTGTGAAGGTCCTGCGCCCGGCGGCCAATCCGTGCGCGGTTATGGTGGGCAGCAGCACGCGGTGGATCGATGGCGCGCATGGTAGCGCCATTTACCGAAAAGGACCGCAAAGGAGGGCAGACTGCGCCCACCTTTGCGCTAGCCCTACCCCCGGGCTACCCGCTTTTCCTTCGATAGACGAACCCACGGTCAATTCCCAAGGCGAATTGGCCGTGGCTACCTTCGGGTCACACAACCTTAGGCGCCGTTCGAATGGGTGAATGCAATCACGAGATGTAGGGGTAGGGCTTGCCCTACCCGGCGTTCCGCATGGTGAATGCGGAACCAGGGGGCGGCAAGCCGTCCCCCTACACCTTGCGCACCTCGATCACCAGGCGTAAGGCGTGGTTAACGGCTCTTCCACTGCGAAAGGCCTTGTGGACATCGGTGTCCAGGACACCGAGGCTTGTACCCATTTGAGCCCCAAAGGGGCGATCTACCTCAGCCCAGGCCAACGGCCTGGGTTCAACGGCCCTAGCCATTCCAACCCTGGAGCCCTGGAGGGGCGATCTACGAACCCACCGTTCCATCCGACCGAGCTGTCGATGGCGTTCGCAAGGTGAAAGTGGGCAATCGTTAGGGCGCCCCTTCAGGGCTTGAATCTGTCTTTCCTCGCTGAATCCCAGGGCGTTGCCCTGGGCTAGATTAGGTCGCCCCTTTGGGGCTCACGGTGGGCTTTTCCTCCGATGACGAACCCACGGTCACTTCCCAAGACGAATTGACCGTGGCGTCCTGCTGGCAGCCCGCCACCGCATGTCAAGGTCGCCATGGCATTTTCCGGCGCTCTAGTGTTAAAATCCCTGCATGCAGAATTGGAAAGAACGCATCAGCGTGAATCCGGCGGTGTGTCATGGCAAAGCCTGTATCCGGGGGACTCGGGTCATGGTTTCCGTGATCATCGACAACCTGGCAGCCGGTGTGTCGCGCGATGAAATTCGATCAAGTTACCCGGCCCTAACCCCTGCCGATATCGACGCCGCCCTCGCCTACGCCGCCGAACTCACTCGCGAGGGAGCGGTGGATTTGCCACTGGAAATCAACGCTTGAGACTCAAGATCGACCAGAACCTTCCGGCTGAATACGCCGCCCTGCTCCGCGAGGCGGGTTTTGAAGCGGACACGGTGGACGATGAGGGACTCAGCGGCGCCGATGACTCGGTCATTTCGGAGCTCTGCCGCACCGAGGGACGTGTGCTGGTGGCACTGGATCTGGGCTTTTCGGATATTCGCTCTTACCCGCCAAAAGAGTATTCGGGTATCGTCGTTTTTCGATCCAAGGCCCAGGACAAGATCAGGCTGATCTCCATGCTGCGGCGCCTCATCCCAGTGCTGCGGGAAAGGTCGCCGGAAAGGCAACTCTGGATCGTTGAACCTGACCGCATCCGGTTCCGCGAAGGCTGACACCCTTTGCCAGTCCCGCAGCCTGACCCGCAACCGACAACGGGGTAGCGGTCAACGTTCTTCACCGTGGGCTCTTCCTATGATGACAAGCCCACGATCAGTTCCAGCCGCTTGAGCTTGATGCGGTCGGCGCGAACCTGGGCAAGGTCGTAGAGCGCCTGCTGCGTCAGCCAGGTTTCGGCACTGCCTCCGAAAACCTTCGA
>JBEKAD010000552.1:0-4269 GCA_050018435.1 Terriglobia bacterium | reverse complement strand
GGCAATCCGAGTGGAATTGTCTGCGGAATTGTCTGCGGAATTGTCTGGTGACCCGAGGGCTTAGAAGTGTTAATCTAGGCACGGCTTGAGCTTTGCGCCTTTGCGTGAAATTGTTTTGCTTTTCGAAAGAAAACATTCTCTCGCAAAGGCGCAAAGGCGCTAAGGGAATTCTACTCTCTTTTCCAGGAGCACTATCTATGCGTTCTCGCACAATCCGTTGGTTGGTTTTTGCGGGTCTGGTTTGCGCTCTTGCGTTGGTCGCCAGGAAGACGGCCGGTCAGTCCTCGACTCCCTGGCCGCCGGATGCTTCCCAACACACATTGTACATGATCGGAAACGCGCACATTGACATTCCCTGGCTCTGGCCGTGGCCGGAAGCGATGGCGATCGGGCTCAGCACGTTTCGCGCGGCGCTTGACCGCATGAATGAATTTCCGGATTTCAAATTCACCGCCAGTTCCGCCCAGTTGTACGAGTGGGCGGCGGCCGCCGATCCCAACCTAATCGCGGAGATTCGCAAACGCGTGGCGGAAGGCCGATGGGACGTGGTCGGCGGATGGTGGATTGAGCCCGACGTCAACATCCCCAACGGCGAATCGCTGGTTCGCCAGGGGCTTTACAGTCAACGGCTCTTCCAGCAATTGCTGGGGCGCACGGCGCGGGTGGGTTACAACCCTGACTCGTTCGGCCATCCCGGCACGCTGCCCCAGATTCTGAAGCTGCAAGGGATGCATGCGTACGTGTTTATGCGCCCGGGCGCCCATGAAAAGGAGTTGCCCGCCGATGTGTTCTGGTGGCAGGGGGCGGACGGGACGCGCGTGTTGACCTATCGAATTCCTTCCAGCTATGGAATTACGCGCGATGTCCAAAGCCGCATGCACGATTTCGTTACCAAGCTTCAGGAACCCACCAAGGACCTGATGCTCTTCTACGGGGCGGGGGACCACGGCGGGGGACCCGCCAAGGAAACCATCAACCTAATACTGGACGCCCGGAAGCAGCCCGGCGCACCCAAAATTATTTTCAGCACGCCCGACCGCTATTTCGACGATGTAGGGGCACGCCATGGCGTGCCCCTACAAGGATTTCCCGTGGTGGACGACGACTTGCAGCATCACTCGGTGGGCTGCTACACCGCCGTGTCAGAAATCAAGAAGGATAACCGCACGGCGGAAGCGGCCTTGATGACGGGCGAGAAGATGGCCGAGCTGGCGAACGTGCTGGTGGGCTTCCCTTACCCCAAGAGCGATTTCAGCGCTTCCTGGAAGAAAGTACTCTTGATGCAATTTCACGATAGCATGGCCGGGACAGCGCTTCCCGAAGCGTACATCGTTTCGCACAGTGCCTACGGATTCGCCAAGGAAGTGGCGGATCAAGCCATCTACCGGGCGGCGGCGAAGATTGCCTGGCAGATTCCCACCACCGACCCCGCCTCAGAGTACCTGGTGGTTTTCAATCCGCACGCCTGGGCGGCGAAGCTGAACGTTCAATACGATTTGAGCTGGACGTTTGATGACCAGGGCGGAACGCGAAGCAACTCGTTCCTCGAAGATGAGCAGGGCAACGTCATTCCCCATCAGTGGGTCGCGGGACAGACGGTGGCGGGCAACCGGAAAGGGTTGGTGTTCCAAGCCCCCCTGCCACCTTTCGGCTACCGGCAATTTCGTGTGCGAAAGATCGAGCCCTATGCGATTGCGGAATCAACCTTCGATGCTGTAGGGGCACGCCATGGCGTGCCCCTACATGCCACAGAGAAGGGCCTGGAGAATGAACGTCTCCGCGTGACCTTTGCCGACGATGGGACGATCTCCATGTACGACAAAGATGCCGGAGCGGAAGTCTTCCACGGGGGCGCCGGCGGGGCGCGCGCCGTGGTCATTGACGATCCCAGCGATACCTGGAGCCACGATGTTCACGCCTACACAAAAGAGATCGGCGCGTTCGGGAGCGCGAGTTTCACCGTGCTGGAGAATGGCCCGGTGCGGGCCACCGTGCGCGTGCGGACGGGCTACGGAGCTTCCTCGATGCGCACGGACTGGATGCTTTACGCCGGCGCGCGCACCCTGGAAGCGCGCGTGTCTCTGGATTGGCACGAGCACCAGAAAATCCTGAAATTCTCTTTCCCCGTGGACGTGGAGAATCCTGTGCCCACTTATGAAATCGCTTACGGCTTCAAAGTGCGCCAGGCGAATGGCAACGAAGATCCGGGGCAGAGGTGGATTGACCTTTCTGGTGAGCGGAACGGCAAAGCCTACGGCCTTACGGTTCTGAACGACGCCAAGTACGGTTATAGCGTGCAGGATAATGACCTGCGGGTTTCCATCGTGCGAGGCGCCGCGTATGCGCAGCACCAACCCCGCAAGACCGACCCGAACGGCGAGTACATTTGGCAAGACCAGGGCATCCAGACGTTCCGCATGGTGTTGGCCCCCCACGCGGGCGCCTGGCAGGACGCCGGCGTCGTCCGCATGGCGGAGGAACTGACGGCGCCCGTGCCGGTTCTCTACCAGGGAATCCATAAGGGCACACGTGCGCAGGCTGCTTCCTTCCTCTCTGTGGATGTGCCGGACGTCGTCGTGTCGGCCGTCAAGCAAGCCGAGGATGGAAATGACCTCATCATCCGCTGCTACGAGACGGCGGGGCGAGCCACCAAGGCGTCGCTGGATTTGGGGCTGGTACACCGCCACTGGACCGGTGAGTTCCACCCGCTGGAGATCAAGACCCTCCGCGTGCCCCTGACGGCGGCAGGGAAGATCCGCGAAGTTAACGCGCTGGAACAGTAAGGGCATTTGGAGATTTGTGAGTTGTGATTGGTGATTGGGTCCGTTGTCCGTAGTCCGTGGTCCGTCGCTCTCCGCAAGCTGGCTGACCACGGACAAAGGACAACGGACAAAGGACAACGGACTAATGAACTCCAAACAACGTGTACACGCAGCCCTGCGGCGGGAGCCCGTCGACCGGCTGCCCGTCTTCATGTGGTTTCATCCCCAGACCGCCCAGCGGCTTGCCCGGCTGCTGGAAATACCCGTCTCCCGCGTGGCCGAGGCCATGGGGGATGACGTGCGGCAAACTTGGGTGAACAACAACTATGCCATGGAAGGAATCGTTCACGAGAACGAGGGCGAATCGCACGTGGACCTGTGGGGCGTGCAATGGACCAAGCAGTACGGGTTCAACCAAATTACCGGATTCCCCCTCGCCCGCGCGAGTCGAGATGAGGCCCTTCGCTATCAATTCCCCATCGACCATCTGGAGGAATTAATGCGATTGATGCTGCCGGTCATCGCCCTTCAGCAGGACTACTTTATCGGCTGCGACGTTTCTCCCTGCGTTTACGAAATGTATTGGCGATTACGTGGGATCGAAATGGCATTGCTGGATATGGTCGAAGATCCGGGCTTCGCCAATGAAATGCTCAAACGCTGCGCCGACTTCTCGCTGGCCCTTTCGCGGGCCGCCCTGGAACGGTTTCGACTGGACTGGCTGTGGACGGGCGACGACGTCAGCTCCCAGATTTCCATGCTGATGAGCCCCGCGACCTGGCGCACGCTGATTAAACCGCATTTGGCGCGCATTACGGCGGTGGGGAAGGCCAGGGGATTGTGGGTGGCCTACCACTGCTGCGGCGCCCTGCGGCCCATCATTCCGGACCTCATTGAAATCGGCATCGATGTGCTCAACCCCGTGCAGTGTAACTGCCCGGGAATGGACCCTCTGGAACTGAAGGCGGAATTTGGCCAGCAGATGGCCTTTATGGGAGGCGTGGACACCCAAGGCCTCCTTCCGACGGGAACGGTGGAGGAGGTGCGGCGCGCCTCGGCCCGCTTGATCGAGGGCATGACGCGCGACGGGGGCGGCTACATTCTGGCGGCTTCGCACACCATCCCGCCGGAGACACCCGATGAAAACATTTTCGCCATGTACCAGGAGGCGGGGATCCGCCGGGAAGAGATCTTCGACCGCGCGGCGCAAATCCGGCGGGCGCTCGAAGCCGAAGCTTGATGATCTTCCTTACCGAGGCGCCGTGGGGCTCCCCATGCCAGGGGAGGGAAGTCGAGTTCAAGTGGAGCCTGCGGTCGGGTGATCGGGTGATTCGATGATCGGGTGATTTGCCCATCGGGTCATCGGGGCATCGGGCCATCGGATGGTCGGGCGCATCTTCCTTTTTGTTATAGGCGGGTTTTTTTGTCGAACTGCTTGGCATGACGGCAGTTAGTCGTTCGGTCGTGTGTGGGTCTCCTGACTACATGGCCGGCAGGGTGACGCCGA
>JBEKAD010000551.1:0-4269 GCA_050018435.1 Terriglobia bacterium | reverse complement strand
TCATTGTCGTCCATATTCATTGGCTTGAAATTGTGATACCACCCGCCCTCGGAGAGGGTGTCCGGAAAGTCGTGAACCAACATACCCGGCTGATTGATCTCCAACAGCTTCGCGATCGTGGCATCTGGCCGGGCGACAAACGATCCCCAATGAGAATAGGGCGTCGATGAATTGTTGGCTACGGCCCACAGGCGATTGTCGGCGCAGCGGGTCGGCACCTCGCGAACGTTGAGGGTGTCCAGGCAGTTCGCGCCTTTGCTCCTCGCATTACTGAAGGAATGGATCATCACCGTAACGCCCTTTTTCCGGTAGGCGATGTAGAGCTGCGGCCAGCAGATGTCGTAGCAGATGGCCAAGCCGACTTTCACTCCCCGGATGTCGTGGGTCACTAGGCGGTTACCGGCCGAGTAGTGTTTCTGGTCGCCTCCGGTGCAAAAGCACTTGTCGTAGCGGTCCACGATCTTGCCTTCCGGGTCGATGAGATACAGGCAATTGGTCGGCTTCGTGTTCTCGTCCAGGAAATGGGATGAACCGAGAACCAGCCACATCTTCAGATCCTGGGCCAACGCCCGCAGATCGCTGGTCTCCTTGCGTAGCCCGTCCCAGTTATATTTCTCGAATGTCGGGAATTCGCACCCGGCATATCCAGATAGACTACCTTCCGACGTGTGCAGCAGATGGGCTCCCTCTCCGGCCGCCTCGTGCATGAAGTCCCGGATATACTTCGCATTCTCTGCGGGACTCCCACTCACGGGAAACTGGCATGTGGCGATCCGGAGTTTTTCGGTGGAGTTCGTATCCGCCGGGGTGGTCTGTGACGCCGGCGCTTCGGCGACGTTCGACAATCCCGCCGCGCCGGACAGAGACGACAACGCATTGAGGCTGGCCACGCCCGCCAGAGCCTTGCCGGTCGCCTGGACGGCCTGTCGCCTCGTGATTTTCTCGGTTGATGACAACAACATTAGCCGGAACCTCCTTTTTGCTTCCCAAACCACATCGATTATATGCACATCCGGCCGCTTCTCGACATTGTGCGTATGGAAATGGGGGATTAGGCGCGGTATTGCCCCGTCAAAACCCGCCAGCGGAGAACCACCAGGTCCCAGGTCATGTGCAGGGAATCCCGCAGATAATGCACCTTAGTGGCAGGGCAGTGATTCCAGCGCACCGGGACCTCCACCACCTTGCCCCCCAGGCGTTGGATCAGGAACAGGATTTCCGGGTCGAATCCGAATCGTTCCACGCGCTGGAGCTCGAAGGCGCGGCGCGTGGTTTCGCGCCGGAACAGTTTGAACCCGCACTGGGTGTCGTGGATTTTGAGGCCCGTGAAAATCCGGACCAACAAGTTGAAGAATCGGCCGCCCCATTCGCGAAACGGCGATTGGTGAATGCCGATCAGCTCGCGTTGGAGCGCCCGTGAACCCACCACCGCATCGGCGTGGGAAGACTCCATCGCTGCCAGCAGTTTGTCAGCTTCATCGATGGGAGCGGAAAGGTCAGCGTCGGTAAACAGCATCAACTCGCCGCGCGCTTCCAGGACTCCGTGCCGGACCGAAAATCCTTTGCCGCGATTGCGGCCGTTGCGCAGCACGCGAATCCCCGCATGGACCGAAGCGGCTTCCACCGTGTTGTCAGTCGAGCCGTCATCCACCACGATCGTTTCGACGGGGAAGTCTTTCCCCCGCACGTAATTCTGAATCGCCTCCAGCGAGCTGGCGATGCGGCCCGCTTCATTGTAGGCGGGAATCATGATGCTGAGAAACGGCTCGGGCATGGAGCGAGACTATAGCAGAAGTTAGAAGCGAGAAGTTAGGAGCTAGGAGCTAGAATTTAGGAGTTAGAAGCTAGGAGTCAGGAGTCAGAATATGGTAGATAGTAGAGCGCTACAGTTTGCCGTCAGCGGATTCCTTCCACCCAATGCCGTGTAGGGTCTACTGGCCTCTATACAGAGCGACATAAATTGCAGCGACGCTCTATGAGCGCCGACCGGCGGTCATAGGCCGCCACTACAGTGCAATGCGCAAAAACTTATGTCGCCCGGTATAGCCTAGCTTCAAACTTCTAGCTTCTAACTTCTCACTCCTAACTCCTAACTTCTAGCTCCTAGCTTCTAACTTCTTCCTCCGGCCAGCCACCCTTTCCGATCAGAGGCACAAACTGGCACGGGTCGAGGTGCTGGGTGGTTATTTGCCCGCCCTGTTGGCAAAGCAACAAGAGCTCCTGCTGGTGTAGATTTCCTACTGGAGCCACCAAGCGAGCGCCCTCCGCCAGTTGGCCGAGGAGGACCGGCGACACGCTGGGTGTCCCCGCGCTCACGATGACCACATCGTAAGGCGCATGGGCAGCAAGGCCCTCACTCCCGTCGCCTGCGAAGACCTCAACATTCCTGTATCCCAGGCGCGCGAGGCGCTCGCGCGCCCTCTCCGCAAGCAGGGGATTTATTTCAACGGTGCTAACCGTCGCGCCCAGATGGGCGAGAATCGCGGCCTGGTAGCCGCTGCCCCCGCCGATTTCCAGAGCTTTGTCCCCGGGCGCAACGCGCGCGGCTTGCGTTATGGTGGCCACCATGTAGGGTTGGGAAATCGTCTCGCGTTTGCCGATGGGCAAAGGGCGGTCGTCGTAGGCAGCCTCCGCCCACTCCGCCGGAACAAATTCGTGGCGGGGAACCAGCCGCATGGCTTCCAGCACCCGCTCGTCGTGGATGCCCCGCGGGCGAAGCTGGGTTTCCACCATGTCGCGGGCTTGGATTTCGAATTGATGGGCACTCATCATGCTCTCCCAGCGGAGAACCCCTGACCCGGTGGCAGAATGGCTCGGTTCGTCAGAGTCGTTCGAATCACCTCTATCATCGCTCTGCGTACCGAGCGCGTCCAGCCTTTAATAAGAATCATCCGCACGCGGCGGGCGCTAGGATGCGGCTTGTTGAGAGGCTAATTTCCGAGCCTCCTGGCGCGTGTAGAGAATGCGATGGATGACCGTGACGTTGGACAGCACGGCAATCAGCCAAAGCACCGGCGCCATGCGGTCAAACAGCGCCCCAATGATGATCAGCACGACGCGCTCCGGCCTCTCCAGGAACCCCACCTTGCAGGTGGGAATCAGGTTCTCGGCGCGGGCGCGGGTGTAACTGACCATGACGGAGCCGATCATGGCGACGGCCACCAGACAGACGTAAAAATAGCGATTGATGCGCCCGTAGTAGATCAGCAGTCCTATCAGCAGGCAGAGGTCCGAGTAGCGGTCCATGACCGAATCGTAAAAACCGCCAAAGGGGGTCACGCGCTTGGCGAGGCGCGCCACGCGGCCATCGGCCATGTCGAAAATGCCGGCCAGGATGATGGTGGCGCCGGCCCAGCGGAAATATCCGGAGGCGAACAGATACGCCGCCAGGCAATTGATGGCAAATCCAATGAAGGTGAGAAAATTGGGGTTGATGCCGGTGGCGGCAAAGCCCCGGACAATGGCGTCGAGGAGGTACTGACCGGTGTCGCCAATTTTTCGCGTTACCATGTTCGGGTCTCGGGACTCGGGCTTCGGGACTCGTGATTCGGAACTCCGCTTCAAGCTGAATCCCGAGCCCCGGGTCCCGAGTCCCGCCTCAAGCCTGCTCGTGAATGGTCATGACGGCGCGGATTTCGAACTCGCGGGAGCCGTTGGGCGTGGTCACTTTGACCATGTCACCCAGCCTTTTGCCCATCAAGCCCCGGCCAATGGGGGAGGTTGTCGAGATCAGCCCCTTGCTGACCTCGGCTTCTTCGCTGGTCACCAACCGGTACTCGATCTCCACATCGCGGTCGACATCATAAAGAGTCACTTTCGAGCCGAAGGCGATGCGGTCCTTGGGGATGTTGTTCATGTTGATGAGCGAAAGGTCCGCCAGGCGGTTCTTGAGTTGGATCAGGCGCGCGCCAACAATGTCCTGGCGCTGCTTCGCCATAATGTATTCGGCGTTCTCGCTCAGGTCACCCAAGGCCCGCGCGCGTTTCAGCTCTTTGGGCAGATCGTGGTTCAGTTCGTGCTCCAACGCTTGAATCTCTTCCTCAAGCTTTTGGACGATGGGCGAAGGCATAGTGCAAATCCTGATTATCGGGGTCCAACGACATTATAGGTGAAACTGGCCTCCCGGCGCAACGGAGTGACGAAGACCGGGGTGCGCGACATAAAAGTGGAAGTCACGCTGCGCGCCGGTCCTCCCAATAATTCTCAAAGCGGCCGTTGAGGTGGCAGGAGCGCAGGGCCAGGATGGCGTTGGCTCCCCGGAGGGTCCAG
>JBEKAD010000550.1:0-5783 GCA_050018435.1 Terriglobia bacterium | reverse complement strand
GAGTGTTGGAGAGGTTGGGCGGGGGGTGCAGGCGCCGCAAAGGCGCCGCGCCTGTTACAGCCCAAATAGGAAACCCCTCATTAAAGCCGCGGCGATTTTTGCCCCAGCTAGGAGAGCCGCATCGGTGGCCGCCCGGTCGGCAGAGGGTGAGGCGGCGCCTTGCCCGCGCCGTTTGCCGGCTGACGGGATTCCACTTGCCAGTGGTCACCGGACTTCCGCAAAACGTAATGCTGACGAATGACCAACTCTGTTACATTCGGGCTTTGAAACCTAACGTCTGCCTCAGCCGTGTCACCATGGAATTTGACTTGTTCAACTTCTAAATCCATGTTGCTGAAGACACCCTGCGGCAAGTTTCGCACATGATTCTTGATGGCCGGCGGTATCGCCAAAACGGCGGAAAGGTTCTGCGGCGTCCCGGGCATGTCCTGGAGGGCAGGCCCGGCAGCAAGGTTCGGTTTGAAGGATTCCAGGGGCCGCGGCGATGGGGGATGGGAAGGCTTCGCCGGGACTGCCGTCTTCGTGACCGGGACCGGTGCGGAGGCGCTTGGCGCCCCCCTCGGCGCCCGCAGAAAGGCATCCAATTCCTGCTCAATCTGCGCGATCCCTTTCTCGTGGCGATCGCGGGCTTTTTGCATGCGCCAGTCCACTAACGGCTGAGCCAGATAGCTTCCGACGGCAAAGATAGGTTTCCAAGGCAGCAGAATGACGAGCACCACCAAGGCACATCCCCAAAGACCGTAGAGTGCGAGTACGCTGACTAAAACTGCTTGCAGGGCAACGCGGATTTCCGCCTCATTCGTGATCATTGTCTCCTCACATCGCAACCGCAACGGCGCCGGTCATCACGCCTTTGCGCGCTCTGCCAGATTCCGAGCTGGGCAGGAGTGCTTTCCTTGAGTATTCCCCGGTATTGGTCACAGGGAACTTTGGCATTCTCCACCCACATCTCCCACACCCGAACTGGGCAAGCGGCGACCGATACGTCCCGCCGCTGGGCAAATCTTGCCGGACCTCGGCTGCTAAGTCCTAGCCAGGCAAGCAAGCCACCAGGGATTATGCAAACAGCGTGCCATCCCTCCCCTCCCCCCCCGGTGGCAAACCTTCGACTTATTCCCGGCGCGGGGCGGGCATGGCTGCACGCAAAGACGATGCTGTGTGAGCGCTAAGACGTTCCTATGGCGGGCCTAATGAGCGCTCACCACCGTAGCCTATTCAGAACAACGTGTAGATGTAAGGCGCGGCGACTTCTGCGGCCCCAATCAGGACCACCAGCAATGCCAGCGCCACAAGGAAAAAGAGCGGCCAGATCACGCGGTTAGCAAGGCAGTACCCAACGATATCGCGAATCAAAATCCATCCGTAATAGAGTCGTCGCATCAGCTTGCCTTTTCCAATAACCCCAAACTAATCAAGTCCAAATTCCTGCTTCCAGTCAACGGTTTCTTCCCACGGGGGCTGCTCGCGCTTGTCCAAAAGAAACTTGTTGAGGACGAGCACGTGGTCATTCGCTCGAAGGCAGAGAGAATTGCATGGAACTCAGGATTCGTCTGCCGCGAGACGGTTTGAATGCGGGCGGAGTAGTCGACATGCGTAATGGCCGGCGCCAAGGAGCGCACCTGGTTCACCCACTGCTCCAGGGGCAGCGCCGCTTCACTGTCCTGTCGTGGATGGCGCTTATCTTCGCGGAGGCTCGCAACCATCAGCATATAAGGCGACGGACCATCCAGTTCAAACCATTCGGCGGCGCGCTCTTCCAAAACCGCCGGGGCAAAAGGCCGGAAAGACTCCCGGAACTTCGTGGCGAGGTTCAAGTGCGATTGCATTTTGGGGTTGCGGGCATCCGCCAGGATAGAGCGATTGCCGAGCGCGCGCGGGCCATATTCCATCGCTCCCTGAAACAAACCCACGACGCGGCCTTGGGCAAGGAGGGCGGCTATTTTTTCGGCCCGCGCCTCACCTTCGAGCGTTCGGTAGGGGTAACCATTGGCGGTCAGAAATTTCTGCACATCCTCGTCGCTGAAACTGGGTCCCAAATATGAACCGCGCATGGCGTCGCCCCTCACCTCGCAGCTTCGCGGCTGGTTTTCCGCCTGATGCCACGCAAACAACGCAGCTCCCAAGGCGCCGCCAGCATCGCCCGCGGCGGGTTGAATCCAGATGTCGCGAAACATCTTCGAGCGCGCGATCGCCCCATTGGCGACGCAGTTCAAAGCCACTCCTCCCGCCAAGCAGAGGTTTTCCTCATCGGTTTGGCTACGGGCGGCGCGAGCCATCCGCAGCATGATTTCCTCCGTGACGACTTGGATGGAACGCGCCAAATCCATTTCTCGCCGGGTGATTTCGCTTTCCGGGGCCCGGGGGGGGCCTCCAAAGAGTTCCTCAAAAGCTCGATTCGTCATTTGCAGTTCGTGCAGGAAACCGAAATACTTCATGTTTAGCCGGAAGGAACCATCCGGCCGAAGGTCCACGAGGTGTTGATAAATGCGGTCGGCACACGCGGGACGCCCGTACGGAGCCAGTCCCATCAACTTGTATTCCCCGGAATTAACCTTAAAGCCGGTGTAGTACGTGAAGGCAGAATAAAGCAGTCCGAGCGAGTGTGGAAATTGTTGCTGCCAGAAAATCGAGACGCTGCTTCCCTGCCCCTTTCCGATAGTCGTCGTAGCGAATTCACCGACCCCATCCGCGGTGAGGATGGCCGCGGACTTAAATGGCGATGGGAAGAAGGCGCTCGCCTGATGCGCTTGGTGATGCTCGGGGTAAACAAACTTCCGGGGCCGCGCGTAGCCAAGGCGGCGCAATTCCGTCTCGATGACATAAGGCAGCCACACGCGTTCCTTGAGCCACAGCGGGATCGCCTGTCGAAACGCCTCCCAGTTACGGGGAGCGGAAACAAAATGAGACTTCAGAATGCGCACGAACTTGGTGAGAGGCTTTTCATAGTAGGCAACAACATCGAGATTGTTCTTCCCCACCTTGCCTTCCGCGAGGCAAAAATTCACGGCGTGAATTGGAAAGCGGGCGTCGTGCTTCCGCCGCGAGAAACGCTCTTCCTGGGCTGCGGCAATGATCCGGCCGTCACGTACCAGGCACGCGGCGCTGTCGTGATAGAACGCACTGATCCCCAGGATATTCATCGCCGCCTATTTCGCCGAAGCCAATTGCAACACTCGATCGTATAGATAACCCGCGTAAATCTTATGCCCGGACGTGTCGAGGTGCGCCCCATCGTGATAAAGCTTGGGAACGCCGAGATTGTTCCGAAAGAGCAGAAGAGGGTAAGCATTGGGAACCCGTCTCTTGGCGAGCTCGGGGAGCAGAGCATCGAGGACACGCTGGGTTGATTCGCCCGCCTTGCCTTCCCGCGCTTCCTCCTCATTCGGAAGCAATTCAAAATCCACCCGCGCCCTCTGTGCCTGTGCCAGGGTTGCGATCCCCAGCCAAGCGGCGACACCATCGGCAAGAACTTGCCCCGCCTGCGGGCCGGATTCAAAGCTCTCACCTGCGCCGGTTAATCGCAGCTCATACTCCCACAGAAGGTGATCCCCAAATTCCTGCCAAGCGAATTGCGGCCGATGGCCTTCCACAAAAAACGGGAATTGCCCAATGCCGTAGCGTGGTCGATAGGCATCGGCCGGCGGGCCCATTACCATGACCAAGTCCGCATGGAAGAGACCGAATTCCTTCACAAAGGCGAGTTCGTGCTGCGGCCCCCAACCATTCACCCCCATACACAGCACTTCCACTTTTTGTGGCGAACCGGGCAACAATCCAGGTTTCTGATTCAAGAGATCTTCCAAACGCGAGGCATAGATCTCGCGCTGATCGATGTAGGAGCCACCGTACAAGATCGAGTCACCGAGCATCAGGATGCGAAACGTGCCCGCAGGCTTTTCCGCCGCGACGACGCGGGAGCGCATTCCGAAGGCGTTAATGTGAATTTCTCCACCGTAGCGGTGAACATCCTGATTGGGAGCCGGGTAATAGCCAACGTGGGGATTAACTCGATAGACAACGGGATTGCCAAAACCCATCGAACGAAGAATCAACTCGCTGCTTCCAGCGAGGACCATGACCAAGACGAAAATCCCGATTGCCCAGGCAAAAAAGTGGGATTCCTGACGGGCGGGTTCCACCGTGAAGAGCCGCTCATAATACTCGGCGCGCTTCCGTTCGGGCGCCGCGGGTTGCCAATAAGACGGCCACTCGCTGTGCAGCCGCAACCCCAGCAGGTCAACCCTTGTCAGCGACAGAGCCAGACGGATCGCGCCAAAAACCAAAACGTAGAACGGCCACAGCAGGGCCAGCGTTGTGACGCACCCGGCGCTCGCGCCAAGCCAGTGGGCGGCCCGCAAAATTGGTCGCCGCAAAGCCGGGGAATTCAAACCCAGGGCAAGGAGCAACGCTGCGACCCACACCACCATCGCCAGGATGCGATGGCCGCGCGCGAGCAACAACAAGCCAAAGGCTGCCCCCACCACGACCGACCAAATCACTGGCGGCGCGGAAGCCGCGCGCGGCTCCGGGATCGGCGGGAACCATTGCAGATCTTTCATGGGCCACGCTTAGGCGGCCAGCCCGGCATTCGCTTCGCGGAGGGCTGCCGCAATTTGTCTCTTTGCCTGGACGGAAGCGGGCAGTAAAGGAAGCCGCGGGGTTCCTCCGTGGTAACCGCACAGGTCGAGCGCGGCCTTGATCCCCGCCACGCCATAAGGGAGAGCGATTTTCTGACCCAGCGTCAAGAGGCGTTGCTGCAAGTCGCGCGCTTCCTTGGCACGCCGGTGGAGGACCGCTTGGTAAAGGCCCACGCCGAGCGAGGGGGCGAAATTGGCCAAGCCCAGCACCGCTCCCACCGCGCCTGCGCGCAGGGCGTCGTAAAAAATGGATACTGCCCCCACCAACACACGGAATCCCGGGCGAACCTTGCGCAGAACGGCACGCACGAAATCCAGCTTGCCGGAGCTTTCTTTGAGCCCCACCACATTCGGCAGTCGCGAGAGCTGGACGATCGTCGCCGGGTCAACCTCAAGACCCGTGAACTGCGGGATGGAATAGATCAGCACCGGCCGCGTGACCCCGGCCGCCACCCTGCGGTAGTGGGCCACAAGGGCGGCGGAATCCATGCGAGGTTTATAGTAGTTGGGGGTGAGCACCAGTAGCGCGTCGGCTCCGCGCGCCACCGCTTCGCGGCTAAGTTTGACCGTGGCGTTGGTGCTTTCTAAACCGGTTCCCACCATCAGGATCTCGGGCGCCTTCACGACTTCCCGGGCGACCTCGACCAGCCGCAGCCGCTCGCTCTCAGCAAGGTACGGCGCCTCGCCCGTCGAACCCGCCACCAGAATGCCCGCTAGTCCAATGCCGGTGATCCGGCTCAGGTTCTCGCGGAAAAATCCCTCATCCACATCGCCGCGGCGATTGAAGGGTGTGACGACGGGGCAGATAACGCCTTGCAGATTCTTGATAACTTCATTTCTCGTCATGGTCACATCCTCAAGCAGGGGTTAGTGGCTAGTGGTTAGCGGGTAGTGGCTCGCCACGAGGAACTAACCACTAGCCACTAATCACTAACCACTGCACTTATGATGGAGTTTTTGCAAACTCTCCACGTGAGTCTGACCTTCCTGGCAGGCGCGAATTCCCTGGATCGCCGCGTCGGCTGCGGAAAGCGTGGTGATGCAGGTCACTCCGTGTTGCACGGCCGCGCGCCGGATGGCTTTGTCGTCGAAGCGCGACTTGCGCCCCAGAGGCGTGTTGATAATCAGATCGATCTCGGCGCTCTT
>JBEKAD010000549.1:0-4284 GCA_050018435.1 Terriglobia bacterium | reverse complement strand
GGCGCTACGTCGCCTGTCCCAGCTTATTCTTTACAGCAACCACCCCCTGGCCCCCTCCTTACCAAGGAGGGGAGCCAACTTGTAAATTCCCCTCCTCTCTGAGGAGGGGGCCAGGGGGTGGTCCGCCCTTGTCACTTGTCACCCCTCACTCGTCACTGCTCTCAGCACTTGTCACTCGCCACTCGTCACTGCTCTCAGATTTGCTGGCCTTCACGACCCAGGCGAAAACCCGTTGCGGTATCGCCAGGATGACCGCAAGTTAAGCCACCGTCACGAAAATGTCGCGGTCATAAAGGAACCGCGGCCGCAACCTGGACATCCGGTCAATCTACACGCGATGCCGTGCTGAGGCCATAGTGAACCGAACCGGCGAGCGCTGGCGGGCGCGAAAAGCCGCGGACCTCACACAGCAGAGGTCCGGGCTACGCTTGCTTCTACGTGCGAGCTCTTTCCTTTCCATCCGGCGACGATTCGTTTGTATTCTCTTTATGGACTTGACATTTAGTCCCTTGGGCGAGTAGATTGGGCGCACTCATTCGGATTCTCGCCCTAAGAAAGGTTGCTCATGCTCCCGCGCCTCCGTGTTTCCAGCCGGCGGCAAACCGCGACAAGGCGCATGGTGGTCTGCGGGGGATGTGTTGGCCTTTCATTTCTCGCCATTGTAGGGTTTGGTCTTCTTCCGAGGATACAAGCTTCAGAGAATATTCTCCCTGACCGTCAGGTTCATGCCGCGCCTACCAGAATTCAGCCCAAGCTGGTCGCGAGTTGCGGCAAGCTGCCTCTCAGTTTTGAGGCTAACCAGGGCCAGACCGACGCCCGGGTGCGATTCCCGGCGCCAGGCGGCGGCTACACGAATTTTGTCACTGATGACGAGGCCGTCCTGACCTTGCGGAAATCCTCGCCCGGCCCGAGCCGGTTGGGCAAGTTCGGACCTCCCGACCCGCTTGACCCGTTTGGCCCCGTTGGCCCACGCGCCGGACGCTGGCTAGCAGCCGCGCTGGCGAGCCCGGTAAGCGCCGGCCCGCAAGCAAGCACTCTTCCCGCGCCGGATGCCGGACAAGGCGGGCTGGTTACCCTTCGGGGCAACACGCGCCCGGAAGCAAAGGCGACGAACGATCGCGGGCGAGTCTCCGATGACCTGACCATCAACCACATGATGCTCCAATTGCAGCGGACTCCCGAGCAGGAGCAAGCACTCCAGCAATTCATCAATGATATCCACGATCCCAATTCGCCGCTCTTTCACCACTGGATCACGGCAGCAGAATTCGGGCAGACGTACGGCGTCGCGCCGGCTGACGCTGCCAGGGTAACGGATTGGCTCGAGTCGCAGGGGTTCAAGGTCAACCTGGTCTACCCCAACCAGATGGTTATCGACTTCACCGGCTCGGCGGGCCAGATCCGCCAAGCCTTCCACACGGAGATTCATAACTTGCTGGTGAATGGCCAGGCCCATATTGCCAATATGAGCGACCCGCAGATTCCGACCGAGCTGGGTTCAACGGTGGCGGGCGTTGTTTCCCTGAATGACTTCCGGCCTCACCCGACGCTCCAGCCGCGCGCCAATTACAATGCCGGGAGCGGCGAGTACCTGGTTGTGCCGGCGGACTTGGCGACGATCTACAACTTCAACCCGGCCTTTGCGGCGGGCTATTCGGGCCAGGGTCAGACGATCGTGTTGATCGAAGATACCGATCTCTATACCACGGCGGATTGGAATACTTTCCGCTCGGTCATGGGCCTTGCCTCAGCGTACCCTTCCGGCTCCCTGGCGCAGGTCCACCCCCCAAGCAGTCCCACGAATAACTGCACTGATCCAGGCCACAACGGTGACGATGGGGAAGCGGCCATCGATGTGGAATGGGCGAGCGCGGGGGCTCCCAGCGCTGCTATCGAGCTGGCGTCCTGCTCGGAGGGGCTCTTCGTTGCCTTGCAGAACCTCCTTAACGCCAGCGGCACGCCGCCAGCCATCGTCAGCATCAGTTATGGGGCATCCGAATCCGAGCTCGGCGCGGCGTACAACGCCTACACCAACTCTTTGTACCAGCAGGCGGTGACGGAGGGTGTCTCCATCTTCGTTTCCTCGGGCGACGAAGGCGCGGCCAGTTCCGACTACGGCCAAGCTTACGCCGTACACGGAATCACCGTCAGCGGATTGACCTCTACACCTTACAACGTTTCGGTGGGCGGCACCGACTTCGCCGATACTTACCAAGGCACCAACGCCACCTACTGGAATACTACTAACGCCGCCAACTACGGGTCGGCCCTTTCGTATGTTCCCGAGATTCCCTGGAACGACTCCTGCGCCAGTGTGCTGATTGGTGACAAGCTGGGAGTCTTGCCCACCTATGGCTCGAGCGGGCTTTGCAATAATGCCAACGATGTTGACAAGTACGGCCTCCTAAACACCGCAGCCGGTAGCGGCGGCCCCAGCGGTTGCGCCACTGGCGCGCCGGATTCCGGCGGCGTGGTGGGTGGCACCTGCGCCGGATATGCCAAGCCCTCGTGGCAGTCCGGGTTGATCGGCAACCCGAGCGATGGCGTGCGGGACATTCCCGATGTTTCACTCTTCGCTGCCAACGGAATCTGGGGGCACTACTACGTGGTTTGCTTTTCTGACCCGAACAACGGTGGCGCGAGTTGCAGTGGCGCTCCCAGCACGTGGGCCGGGTTTGGCGGGACGTCGGTTTCATCGCCGATCATGGCGGCGATTCAGTCGCTTATCAATCAGGCTTCCGGGAGCCGGTGGGGTAACCCGAATCCCGCCTATTACGCGCTCGCGGCGACGGAGTACGGCTCCGGTGGCAGCACGTCTTGTAACTCCCCTCTTGGCAATACGGTGGCCACCAACTGTATCTTCTACGACGTAACCCCGATTCGGCTTCTCTACGAAGGATCGGGCGCGGGAGGCGATAACGACGTGCCTTGCTCGGGGATGAATTGCTATCTGCCCTCGGGCACCGATGGCGTACTTTCCACGGCCCCCCAGACGCTGAGCTCGGTATTGGTCACAAACCTCGGTAGCGGATACACCAGCGCTCCTTCCTGCACCCTGAGCGGGGGAGGCGGATCAGGGGCGACGTGCAGCGCCAGCGTGGGCATCGGCGTGGTCTCCTCGCTTACTCTTACGAACGGGGGTTCAGGTTATACGTCCATTCCAACCTGTACCCTGACGGGCGGAGGAGGAACAGGTGCGACTTGTGGGACCAGCATATCTGATACAAAGGCGGTTGAGGCCGTCTTTCTCAGCAACAACGGAAGCGGCTACAGGTCCGCCCCCACTTGCAAGATTAGCGGAGGAGGCGGGAGCGGCGCAACCTGCTCTGCAACTCAGGCGACGGGAATCGCGGTCAGGCTTACCGCCCCCGGCAGCGGGTACACCACCCTGCCCCACTGCGTTCTCAGTGGAGGCGGGGGAACGGGCGGAACGTGCGCTGCCCTGGCGGTTAACACCAGTGACACCTATCAACCGGCGTTCGGCACCGCGACCGGCTGGGACTTCGCCACGGGAATCGGCACGGTCAATGCCTCGAACCTGGTGGCCAGCTTCGTTTCGAGCTCAGCGACCTTGTCCCCTCTCAGCCTCGCATTTCCGCCCCAGGCCATCTATACCAGCAGCGCCGCGCAGAGCGTGAGGGTGACCAACACCGGGACAGCCAACCTCACCATCTTGACGGTCACGATGGGCGGTACGAACGCCAGCGACTTTGCCAAGAGCGCCGACACCTGCACGGGAGCCACGTTGATTCCCAATGGTACCTGCACGGTCAGCGTCACGTTCACCCCGACCGCGGCGGGGAGCCTTAGTGCCTTACTGATTTTCACCGACATCGCCCCCCACAGCCCGCAGACGGTGAGTTTGAGCGGAACCGGGACGGCGCCCCTGGTGATCACGGCCAGCAGTGCGTCGATGACCTACGGCGGGACGCCACCCACCATCACGCCCAGTTACAGCGGCTTTGTGAACGGGGACACGGCGTCCAGCCTGACCACGCAGCCCACCTGCTCGACCACCGCCACCGCGCACAGCCCAGTGGGCTCTTACCCCTCGAGCTGCTCGGGAGCGGTGGACCCCAATTACTCCTTCACCTATGTGCCGGGGAACGTGACGGTAGGTAAGGCCTCGCTGACCATCACCGCCAGCAGCACGAGCATGACCTACGGCGGGACGGCCCCTGCGGTCACCCCCATTTACAGCGCGTTCGCGGGCAGCGACACGGTGAATAGCCTGACCACCGCTCCCACTTGCACGACGACGGTAACCAGCAGCAGCCCAGTGGG
>JBEKAD010000548.1:0-4290 GCA_050018435.1 Terriglobia bacterium | reverse complement strand
ACTGAGAATTCTTCTTCCCTACTGAGAATTCCTCTTCCCTCTCCCCCTTGGGGGAGAGGGGGGACCGCAAGGCGGTGGGTGAGGGGGTCTCTCCGGAACAAATTGATGAATAATTTCCTCAAACCCCTTATGTGAACAGTATTGGGGCTAGGGGGAGGCTGCGAATTTCGAGTTACGGTTTTCGACCCTGGCACCTGACACCTAGCACCTGACACCTAGTTTTTCCAGCACCTTCTCCAGTTCCGGCAGTGAGGTGATGCGCGGGCATTCGGCGTGCGGGTAGGCGCCGACGCGGTCAATGAGCACGCCGTGCCAGCCCGCGAGTTGCGCGCCGCCCACGTCGGTGGCATTCGTGTCGCCCACAAAGACGGCCTCGTTCGCCGCCACTTGGGCGCTGGCTAGGGCCAATTGAAAAATCTCGGGATGCGGCTTCTCCACCCCCACAATCGCCGAGTCGAAGACGGACTGGAAGTAGTGGCGCAAGCCCACGTGTTGCAACTGATCTTCGATGGTGCCCATGGAATTCGAGATTACTCCCAGAAAGTAACCCTGCTCCTTCAGCGACGCCAGGTAGCCCGGCGTTTCCGGCATCACCACGGACCAGGTGCGAATGTTGCGGAACCCGTCAGCCACCAGGCGGATCAAGCGCGCGTGTTCGGTTTCCGGCGCGCCGATCAAACCCATCAACGACATGAGATACTCAGCCCAGTAGTAATGATCGATGGTGCGTGGCACCTCGCCTTTGCGAATTTGCGGCCACAGCCACACGTCGAGCTTCTGCTTGGCGGCGCGCTCCGCCGCGTGGAAATCCTCCACGCGAGCCGGGAACCCCGCCGCGGTCAGGTCGCGAGCCCGTTCATCCAGCCGGGGATAAAGCAGGGTGTTCCCCGCGTCAAAGAAAATGGCGCGAACGAGTGATGATTTCACTGATGAAAACCCCACCGCTTAGAATCCATATAGACCTTATAATCCCGGGGCATGAATGGTCTCGTTAAGGATTGGCTCTCGAAGCCTCGGCTTAAGGGTATTGGCCAGCACCAAGTCCACCGGGCAGCCGAACAGGTTTTCCAGGTAGGCCTTCAAATCCATATAGGCGTCGAAGGATTTCTGGTCAAACTCGACAAGAAAATCCAGATCGCGCGCCGAGGTGCACTCGCCGCGGGCGACCGAACCAAACAGCCCAAGACTCCGCACCCCGAAACGCCGGATGTGCTCACGGTGCTCGGTCAACTTTGCCAGGATCTGCTCTCGTGTGAGTTGCACGTCTGCCCTCGCTGATGACGACCCAGTGAAGTCGCTATCTCAAATGGTAGTCGAGCCGAATCGGTTAATCAACATGTTCCCGCATGCCCTCAATTGGATTTCTCGACTGCAACCACCCTCCGCGCCCTAGCCCATGCGGGAAATGACCTTGACCCATCTCGGGCTTGCCACTAGATTAGGTTCAGCCGCCGTTGATGAAGGATTGAGTGTGATGAAAGCAAGCAACCTATCGTGGCTGCGAATCGTTCTACCGTTTGTCCTCGGCTTCTGCCTGCTGGGGACCTTTGGACCGCTCCCTCTGCGCGCGGGACAATCCACAGTGAAACCTGCGGAAAATGACCCCGCGACGCAAGCTTCGTCGGATGCCGACGAACAGAGCGCCCTGGACGATGCGTTTCGGTCGGCGGAAGGCAATCCTCAAATCCTCATCAAGAATTTGGAGGCTTTCCTCGCGCGCTTCCCCCATTCATCCCGGCGTGAAATGGTCTTGCGCACCATTTGCACTTATGCGCTGCAAGCCAACGTTCCCGGCGTGGTGGTGCAATATGGCCAGATGCTCCTGGAGATGATGCCCAACGACTCGAACCTGCTGTCTTTGCTCATTGAAGCGCTGGCCCGGCAAAACGACCAGGCCAGCCGCACCCGCGCCATTGACTACACTTCGCATTTGATCAAGATTGCGGAAGATCAGCGCGACCGGGCTGCGGCCACGGGGGTCAGCAACAATACCCCGGAGCACTGGGCGGAGCGCATTGCCGCGATCTATGCCCAGCGCGCCGGGTGTTATCGAGATTCTGGCGACCGTGATCAGGCCTTCGCCGACGCTGAGCAGAGGTCTGTGACTTTCCCCACCGCCCGCGTCGCCGAGCAACTGGGAGATGCCGCGTTGAAGAAAGGTGATTCCGCTCGCGCCGTAGATTATTACCTCACCGCCTTTGTCTTTCCCGACAAGAGCTCCGACCCTGCTCATCGCCAGGAGATTCGCCGCAAGCTCGGCAGTTTGTATGTGGCGCAGCACCATTCCGAGAAGGGTTTGGGCGACCTGGTGCTGTCGCGCTACGACGCTCTCATGCCACAGCTCGCCAACCGCTTTTCCGGCGACCAGCCGCAGAACGCCGGCCGCCACGACCCCTTCGAGTACGTCCTGGAGCGGATGGATGGCACGCCGCTGCGCCTGGCGGATTACCGCGGCAAGGTCATTGTGATGGATTTTTGGGCGACTTGGTGCGGCCCTTGCCGCCTGCAAGGCAAACTCGTCGAGCAGGTGGCCGAAAGTTTTCGCGCGGATTCGAGCGCCGCCTTCCTGTCGCTGAATACGGATCAGGATCGCAGCGGCGTGCCCGCGTTTCTCAAGCAGGAAGGCTGGACCGTGCCCGCGGCCTATGCCCAAGGGCTAGATCAACTGCTCAGTGTGAGAGAGCTCCCCACGCTGGTCATTTTCGATCGCCAGGGCCGGATCGTCTATCGCCAGGATGGTGTGAACCCCGGAAGCTTCGTCGAAGAACTGAGCAAGCACCTGCGCGAGACGCTCCGGGAGGCAGTAGGCAGTGGGCAGTAGACAGTGGGCAGTGGGCAGTAGACAGTGGGCAGTAGGCAGTGGGCAGTAGACAGAAGGCAGAAGTGGAACCGCTTTTGACTTTTAACTTTCGACTTTTAACTTTCAACTATCAACTGTTCTCGCAGTTTCTGCTTCTCATCCTCGCTCAGGAACGAAGCGCGCACGGCGTTCCGGCATAACTCCGCCAGCGTCTCGCGGCTGAACTCGAAGCAGCGGGTGGCTTGCAGAAATTCCTCTTGAAGGCTCGTCCCGAACATGGCCGGATCGTCGGAATTGAGCGTTACCAACAATCCTGCCTCCAGGAACTTCGGCAGCGGATGATCTTCGAATCGCGCGATTAAGCCCGTGGACACGTTGCTGCTGGGGCAGACTTCCACCGGAATTCTCCGCTCACGCAGCAAGGCCATCACGTTGGCATCGCGAATGGCGGTTAGGCCATGGCCGATGCGCTCCGCGCCCAGCAGCTCGACGGCGTCGCGAATGCTTTCCGGCCCACAAGCCTCGCCGGCATGGGCCACGCCGTGAAGACCCAGGTCGCGCGCCTCGCGAAAAATATCCGGAAACAGTCTTGCCGGGCCGCCCGCCTCGTCGCCGCCGATGCCGAAGCCCACGACGCCTTGCGAGCGGTAGCGCGCCGCCCAGCGCAGCACTTCACGCGCGGGGTCCACTCCGAAGTGCCGGATGGCGTCGAAGATCCACTTCACCCGCACTCCCGTGCGCGCTTCCGCCTCTTCCGCGGCCGCGGCCACCGCCTCAAAAACCGCGTCCACCGGTTGCTTCTTCCACAGCACTACCCCGGCGGCAAAGATGATTTCCGCGTACTGCACGTTCTGCTCGGCAAGCCACTCGATCAATCGCGTGGTCGCCAACGCGTAATCCTGCGGCGCCTCAATCAGCAGGGTCACGATCTTGAATGCCACCAGGAACTCCCGGAAGTTCCCGTAGCGGAAACGCTGCGCGCGCCGTGCGGTGATCCACTCGTCTACTTTCTGCCTCAGCCCGCTCTTGTTCTGCGAGAGTTCAAGCAAGGTTTCCGGGCGCACCGCCCCCTCCAGGTGCACGTGCAGCTCTACCTTGGGCATTTCGGCGATGAACTCGGCTATCCTTGACATCTGGCGCGGTTGGCTTGGCGTCCGGTAGGCCCGGCATCATAGCAGGGCAGGGCCAAGAGAATTAAAGCTTGACTTCCGGCTCGCCGATATTAGAATAGAAGGTAGCTCATCCACCATGCGTGGAAGGAGTAGGGGCGCCGTCCATCTTGGGCGGCGTCAGCATTCTTGGGCATTCTCGTACTCCCTCCGCAGTTTCAGTCTCCGATGAGGCCGCTCGACCGGGTAAGCTGTGAATAGGAGGACACAGGTCCTGAGACTTGCTAGTACTACGACATAGCTGAAATCGTCGAGCGCAACGAGAACCCGAAGTTTTCCTTTTGCCTTGGTCTTCCAACAGCGAACGTGCCCCGTTTCGAC
>JBEKAD010000547.1:0-4294 GCA_050018435.1 Terriglobia bacterium | reverse complement strand
ACCCGCCGCGCCCTCCGGCGGTTGCGCCGGCGGCGCCCTATCGTCGCCTCCTGCTGGAAGCAAAGTACGTTGCCGTTTTGAAGGTTCTATGAATGTCACTGTATTATGCAGAACTCAATAAGCCGTCGATCCCCGCTGCCAATGCGGCGTCGATCCTTTTCTTCAAATAATCCTGCCATTCGGGATTATTGATATCCGCCAAGTATCGGTTAGGGCATCCACCGTACAGATGGGGGTTCCCCTTCTCATCCTTGAATACCCAGTTGACAGATTTTGGCTCGTCTTTGAACATCTCCTTCCAGAACATATTGCTAATGGACATATACCCAGAGACGTGGATCCCTTGGCGATGGCAAGCGGCAATAAATTTCTCCAACTTTTCCCACTGAATCTCTTCCTGCTGGATGGAAAATCCATTACTCCAAGTGACCCACACCCAGCCGATGTTCATCGTCCGCAGGTACTCGATGGATTCAGGATCATACCAATGGGTGGAAGCCTCAACCATGTCAGGGTCCGCAGGATAGTAGTAATCCCAACCGGTGGCGACGCCTTTAGCTAGATCCAAAATGCCACCGTACCAGAGCCCGAAGCGGATCTTACCCGCGCGGGCCCAGGCAGGAACTTGATGGAGATTCTGTTCGGTCTCGAAATTCCAACTCTGGCCAAAGGCGATTTGTGAATGCGCGGCCAGCAGCACAAATAGAGGGATGAAATAAAGAATAGCGGCCTTCTCCCTGAAGTAATCCTTGCACCGTGGAAGGGTTTCTTTTGGCTTCGCCTCAGTTCTCATCTTGGTTCCTCCTCTTCCTATCTTGGTAACGCGGGGGTGGCATTTTGATTTCTCGGCTGGACGGCCATGTACGCCTCCCCCATCCACATGCAACGCCGCCGCCTAATGAGCGGAAGGGCGGGGCTAAACAGGCTGCAGAAAAACTCGCAGCTTTTTCATGCCCTGAAAGGGCACAAGATAGTAGCCGGGGGCAACGCCCCCGGAAAGCGCAACGCTCATTCCCCGACCCTGAAGGGGGCGCACAACTTTGCGGCGCGGGACGCAAAACCGGCGTGACGCCACATAGATTCGACGCTTTCAGGGTCGGACGTTATCCGGGAGGTGCTTTCCGGGGGCGTTGCCCCCCGGCTACTCTCTCGATCCCCTGCGGGGATCAGAAATGGACAGGCCCGGCGGTTTTTTGCGCAACCTCTAAAGCCCCGCCCTTTCAACCGTTCCATGAGAACAGCTCGGGTTGGTGAGAAATCCCCCTTAGGGGTCTACTTCGCGGTCAGGCGCCTACTGTTCAGAATAAACTTCGACGGTCGCCTTCGGCTGCGGTTCGCCTCGGAAACCTATAGCCGGCAGCGAGTATACGGTGCCGTCGCCATCGACCGCCGCCCACTGGACGCCGTGCCCTTTCACCACCCAGCCGAGAAAATCGCCGGTGTTGCTAAACTTGGCAAGACCGTCCCGGCCCAAGGGAACGTAAACGTCGCCCCAGCGGTCTCCGCAGATGCTCTGAAAACTGGTGGCGTGGTCGGGCGGATCGGCATAGGCGAAGGCCAACAGAAAGTGACCGTCGGCGGTGAACTTCTGAGTGGGCCCGTAATACCCGGTGACGAAAATTTCGTCGTTGGGGTCGATGTAGATCGCGTGGGGAGCATTCAAGTCACCCGGCAGGGCGCCTTGATGGCCCCAACTCGACAGGAACTTGCCCGTCCGCTCGTAGGTGTAAATCTTCACGTTATCGACATCGTTGACGTGCAGCAGTCCCTTGCTGTCAAAAGCCATGCTATGGCCTTTCATTAATTCGCCCGGCAGCGTACCCCAATGGCCAAAGCTGTACTGGAAGTGGCCCTCGCTGTCAAACACTTGAATCATCGGCCGCCGCTCGGCGACATCCAAAACGAAGATCGCTCCGGACGGATCGGAGAGGGCCAGCCGCGGTCCGCTGAAATGTCCCGGGGTGCCGGGGGGCGGTGGGCCGAATCCCAGGCCCGGCGGTGGGGCCCCCTCGCGAAACCTCGTCCCGCCGCCCGACCCCAGGCCGATTTCCGTCAGAAGCTTGCCGTCTTTGGAAAATCGAAAGACCCGGCTGGTAAATTCATCGGTAATCAGCAAGTTGCCCTGGGGGTCAAGGGAAATGCCGTGCGGACGCCGGAAGCGATGCTCCTCCGGCGGATCGGCCCAGGAACTGGTTAGGGTATAAGCCACCTCGGGCGCGCCCACCAAAGCGGTGGCGAAGAGGTAGTGGTTCGCCACACCCTCAACCTCCGCGCGAATGTGTACCTCGTGGGGCACGGGAGCGCGGGCGGGCGCCCGGTACAAGCCTTTGGCGTCGATCGTGCCCACCTGGACGTCGCCACCGGCGATGCCGTTCACGGTCCAGGTCACCTTCTCGGCCAACTGGGCGTAATTGAACCTCGGGGCTTCGATGACGGCTTTGAACTGCTGCTCCGCACCGGGCTGCAATTTGACCAGCGTCGGCTGGATTCTGCCTCGATCCAGAGGCGGCCCGGCAAGGGCCGCATCCTGAGCGCACAAGCTACCGGCACTCAGAAACAAGTAGACAAGCAGGGTGTTCAGTAGTGATCGGTGCATATCAGGTCTTCCTCCTGTGGGAAACTCCCCGCTGCACATTTCAACTCCGCGAGGGTTACGAAAGTAGTACAAGATATCAATCGCGGCAACAAATACATTGCAGGCCAACCGATCCTCGACTCCTCCCGTCATTCCGGCTCGGTCAATGATGCACTAGCAAGCCCATTGATATGTTCTCATAAATATGGAAACATTCGAGTATGAAAACGACATTGGAGATTCCCGACGCCATCTTCCGCCGGGCCAAGGCTGCCGAACACAACATCCCGTTGCGCACGTTTGTTAGTGAAGCTGTGGCGGAGAAACTGGAGATGAAATCGCCAGCCCGGGAAAAGACTCAGGATGGCCTTGGCGGGAAAGCTGCGCCACTTGCGCCGCGAAACGGCCCGAATCAGCACCTTGATTGAGCGGGAATTTGAGCGAATCGAGCCGGAAGAATGGACTTAATCCTCGACACCAACTCTCTCGCGGCCATTGCCGATGGGCGACCGGGCGCCACCCAGAAGTTTGCCCGCGCCCGTCAGGTTGCCCTTCCGGTCATCGTCCCACGAGTCTGTCGGAGATAGATTTGGTTGTACGTAGAATCAACAACTTAGCGAGATTCAAGTGTCTGTAAGTTATTGATTCTTTGTGGAGAGACTGTTATTTCCGACACCCTCCTGGGAACTTTCCCTGATCCCCGCCGCCCCATATCGGCCAGACCGTTTCTCACTACCGCATCCGGGAGAAATTGGGGGGCAAGCCTTTGAGAAGGCACTGGCGGTCTTCGAAGCGCCCTCTTCGAAGCGCCTGCCCCCAAGGCAGACTTTCACTTGCTCGCCATCAAAATCGGCACGCGCTGGATGAGCACCGGCTCTTGCACAAGAATGGGCCGTTCCGGCTTTACGGGCGTGTATTCGAGAGTCAGGCCCACTTCGGCCAGGTGCAACGCCGAGATTCGGTACTTCCCGCCCGTGCGCGTGGCGACCAGGGCGCTCTGGCCGGAAATCTCGCCTTGTTTGACGGAGTTAGCCATGGCCAAAGCCACTCTGCGGTCCCCTTGTCGAACCGCCACGATGCAAGGTTGCGATGTGAGGTGGAGCTCGAACGTGTAGTCGCCGGGCAGGAGAACGTCCGCTCCCCAACGCGCCTCGAAAGGCAGCGTAAACTTGCCCCGGACGACATCCTGCGCACTGGCCAAGCCGGCGCTGAGTCCGGCTGCCAGCACGGCCCAGAGCATAACCTTCACCAGATTGAAACTGCGGATCGTCTTCATAGTTCACCTCGAGGTTGAGTTCGGCGATCGCTCGCCGTGAAGCTCGCTTATTGCGGCTTCTACCTCCCATAGCGAGAACCCGGGCTGAAAACTGTCATCGCCGGCCGGGTTATTTGTGAGGAAGATTCCGGGTAGTGGGTCAATTTGGTTTTTTTGTAGCGGCGGTCTATGACTGCCCGCTCGAAACAAGAACCTAAACAACATCGCGGGTGGCGCCGGCATTGCTCTTTATGTCGGCGACCATTAAGAAGCCAGAACAGGCCACGGATTAGGAGGCGGTGACAGAAATATTGCCCGTGTTCGTGGGGCGCCCCGATGCAGCGGGGCGCCACCCGCGAAACCCGGCGGACGATTGCATCCAGGGGCGGTCGGGTGTATGTTATGGGTTGCTCGAAAATTGAAGACGGGAATTCCGGTTAAATGCGTTGGGGAGATTCATCTCA
>JBEKAD010000546.1:0-4309 GCA_050018435.1 Terriglobia bacterium | reverse complement strand
TGCGCCAGCCGGCGCAATCCGGTCTGGCCGCGCTCATTGAGCTTGCGGGCCTTGCGGGCAAAGAAATCAGCGCCGGGGACGTGGGCTTTCGACTGGCGCCGCGCCTGAACGCCGCCGGGCGCATGGAAAACGCGCGGGATGTCATCGACCTGTTCACTCTGCCCGACGCCGCACGCACGCGTGAAATTGCCGAAAGGCTGGAACGCTTGAACCGCGAGCGGCAGCGGGTGGAGGAAGAAATCCTGCGCGCGATTGTGGCGCATTTGGAGCAGCGCGCCGACCTCTCCGAGCAATACACCTTGGTACTGGCAGGCGAGGGATGGCACCGCGGGGTGATCGGTATTGTGGCGCAGCGGGTGGTGGAGCGGTATCATCGTCCGGCGCTGGTGATTGGGATCGAGGATGGGGTGGGCGTGGGTTCGGGACGTTCCATCAAGCACTTTCATCTGCTGGATGCGCTTACCTCGGTCGGCGACCTCTTCCAGCGCTTCGGCGGGCATGTGCAGGCGGCGGGGTTCGCCCTGGCGGCGGAGCGCATTCCGGAACTCACGCGACGATTTGAGGAGCACGCCCGCAACGTCCTCACGCCCTCGGACCTGGAGCCGGTTCTGCGGGTGGACGCGCCGGTGGATTTGGCGGAGGTGGACTGGCCGCTTTATGAGGAGATCATTCAGCTTGAGCCCTTCGGCATGGGGAACCCCACGCCGGTGTTTAGCGCCTGCGGGGTACGATTGGTGGCCGCACCACGCATCCTCCAAGAAAAGCATCTAAAGTTGAGGGTAGGAAAGGGAGCGCGCACGCTTGACGCGCTCGGCTGGGGCTGGGCGACGCGAACGCCGGCGCTGGCAGCCGGCCAGCAGGTGGACATGGCCTTCGCACTCGAACAAAACAACTATCAGGACATGGCCAGTCTGCAACTTGTCATCAAGGATCTTGTGGCAACCGGCGAAATGGGGAATCCGTGGCAACCCGAGAACTAGGTCGGGAGCGGGCCCGGCGCCAAAAGTGGCTGACCGGCATGGTGGTGGGAGGTATTTCCCTGACGGCGCTGGCCGTCGGCCTCACCTACTGGGGCAGTACGAATCGCCGGACCCCGCCAGTGCACATTCCCCCCAGTCCCGCTCCCGATGTCCACCAACAGCTTTCCGGCTACACGTTGACGCGCTCGGACGAAGGCCGCCCGGTCTTCACCATTCATGCCGCGCGGACCGTGTCTTACCAGCAGAGTAAGGCCACGGTGCTGGAAGATGTGACGGTGGAAGTTTTCGGCCGCAAGGGGGACCGGGGCGACATTCTGCGGACGCACCGTTGTGAATACAACCCCCAATCGGGTGATTTTCTTAGCTCCGGACCCGTCGAAATCGAGATGAGCGCGCATTCCAGCGACGTCCCCGGCACGGGCTTGCGCGGCAAACACCGGATATTCATCGAGACCTCCAAAGTTGCCTACCATCAGGAGGACGAACTGGCCGAGACCGATGAACCCGTCAAGTTCCGCATGGGGCCCGCCTCTGGCACCGCGCTGGGCTTGGTTTACGCCACACGCGACGGTTGGATCGAGCTGAAGCATGACGTCGCGGTGGATCTACTACAGGGAACGGAGAAGGCTCCCCAACCGCCGATCCACCTGGCGGCTTCCGCGCTTCGTTATGACAAAGAGGGCGGACTGGTAACGCTGACAGGCCCGGTGGAGGTAACCGAGGGGAAGCGCCGCGCCATGTCGGAAAGCGCCAACATCGCGCTCGACGACCACAATCGTGTTTCACGGGTCAATCTGGAAGGCAACGCGAAAGCTCTCGATGTCAATTCTCTCCGCAGCGTCGAACTCAACGCCAACCGTGTGCAGGGGGATTTTGATGCCGCCTCGGGCCAATTGCGTCACCTTACCGCCGAGAAGGATGTGGTGGGCGAATCCCGAGGCAGAGGAAACACCAGCCGTCTGACTGCTCAGCGATTTGACATGGATCTGGGGGGCAAGCATCCGCAGCCGCTCCAGGGTGTGGCCACGGGCAACGTCCACATCAACTTGGAATCTCAACCGCTGCTGAACCCTCCGGGAAAAACCGCTGCGGGCAAGGGCCCGGAAAAGAAGACCCTGACAGCCGCCGAGGTGCGGTTTGACTTCCGGCCCGACACCCATAGCCTCAAGGACGCTGAAACCGTCGGCCCCGGAACGCTCTTCGTAACCCCTGCCGACCCCAAAACCGGGGAAAAGGTCATCACCGCCGGGAAATTCCTCATGACCTTCGACGCGCATAGCCGCATTGAAACCCTGGGCGGACTCGCTCCCACGCAGGTGCTTTTCCGCCCGCCTGCCACCGCGCCCGCCGGGAGCACGACGCAGCAGACCCAAGCCGACCGCCTGAACGCGGTCTTTGATGTTGGCACGCAAACCCTGCGCGAGGTCCGGCAAACCGGGGACTTCCAATACTGCGAAGGCGACCGCCAAGCGAGCGCAGATGATGCACACTATGACGCTCAAACACAGACCCTGCTGCTTCTCGGGCACCCGCAGGTTTGGGACACAAACAGCCGGATTAAATGTCAGAAAATAACCATCGACAATCGCACCGATACCTCCATCGGTGAAGGCCAGGTGCAAGCCACCCATCTGCCAAGTCCGGCGCCGGGCGCCCCCTCGGCCCATACCCCGCCTCTGCCTACCAACGTGCTGGCGGACAGGATGGTGGCGCGGCGGCAGAGCCAAACCGTTCACTACGAAGGGCATGTTCGCGCTTGGCAGGGGAATGACGTAGTGGAATCTTCTGCGCTGGATGTGTACCGTACCCAGAAGCGGGTCAGTTCGGGCTCGCAGGTGGTGACCAGCTTCCTGCAACCCGCCGCGATGGTTAGCGAGCAAGGGGCTGCCCCTCATTCAACCGGAGGGACGCGCCCGGTGACAGTTCACGCTGACTTTTTGGAGTATCTCGATCAGGGTCGGCGCGCTCGTTACCATGGCAAGGTACGCCTGGTAACAGAAGGCACCACGCTGCAATCTGACCGTTTGGACGTCTATTTCACCCAGGGAGACACAGTGGAAGGCTCGGAAGTGGATCACGCGGAAGCCGACGGCCACGTAAGAGTCACGCAACCGGGCCGCGTTGGGTCCGGCGAGCACGCTGAATACTACGCGGGACCTGGAAAGATTGTCCTTACCGGTGGTCCACCGAGTCTGGTCGATGAGAAAAAGGGCTCCACGACAGGCCAGCGTTTGACATTCTTCATTCACGATGATAGGCTTTTTGTGGACGGAGGTGACCAGTCGCCCTCATTATCTAAGCACCGCGTCGCACCATGAGCGACAATGCAGATTCTCTCGACAGCAGATCTGACGAAGTCTTACAAGGGCCGGAAGGTTGTTGATGACATCAACCTTAGGATCGCTCAGGGAGAGGTGGTGGGTTTGCTCGGGCCCAATGGGGCGGGCAAGACCACGACGTTTTATATCATTGTGGGCCTGACCAGCCCGGACGCGGGCCAAGTCCTTCTCGACGGAGTGGACATCACGAACTTTCCCATGTACCTCCGGGCGAGAGAAGGCATCAGCTACCTCCCGCAAGAGCCCTCCATATTCCGCAAACTTACCGTGGAAGAGAATATAATGGCAGTGCTTGAGACGCGGCCATTGACGGCGGACCGTCGCCGGGCGCGCTTGGAGGAGTTGATCGAGGATTTGGGTCTTCAGCAGGTTCGCCGGAGTTACGGTTACTTGCTCTCCGGAGGAGAGAGGCGGCGCGTGGAAATTGCCCGCTCGCTGGTGATTTCGCCCTCCTTTATTCTCCTCGACGAACCGTTCTCCGGTATTGACCCATTGACGGTCCTCGATATTCAGAAGATTATAGTCCGTTTGAAAGAGTCAGGAATCGGCGTGCTGGTGACGGATCACAACGTGCGCGAGACCTTGCAAGTTACTGACCGCGCCTACATCATCAACAACGGACGGATTTTCCGTGCCGGTTCGCCGGAGGAACTCGGCAACGATGGGGAAGTCAAGCGCGTTTACTTGGGCGACTCCTTTCGCCTGGCAATGTAAGAACGGTGGTTAGTGGTTAGTGCCTAGTGACGAGCAGACGAAACCCGAAATTCGAAAATCGAAATTCG
This sequence comes from Terriglobia bacterium, assembly GCA_050018435.1. GTDB lineage: Bacteria > Acidobacteriota > Terriglobia > UBA7540 > UBA7540 > Bog-366. Next base: position 208 of record JBEKAD010000546.1, on the reverse strand, counting down.
GGGCGAGTTTCGAGCTACGGCTCTTTTCGGCTAGCCACTTACCACTAGCCACTAGTAACTGCTTTTGAGGAACTATGGGTGGTCCTTCTCCCAGAATCGGCCTGAATCTCAAGGTGGCGCAGAAGCAAATTCTGACGCCCGGCCTGGTTCAGATGGTCAGCGTGCTCGCGCTCAACAAGCTCGAACTGCGCGAGATGATCAACCAGGA
>JBEKAD010000545.1:0-4318 GCA_050018435.1 Terriglobia bacterium | reverse complement strand
TGACGCGATGGGCATGGCGGATCGATCGCCGCACGTCAAGACCTGTCTGGAACTAGACGCGCGCGCTTACGAGTTCATGGCCGAGAAATTCCCGGAGGTCGCCGAGCGTCTGAAGAAGTATCTGGCCGAGGACAAATTGGAGTTGATCGGCGGCACGTACAGCCAGCCGTTGGGAACCATGTTCAGCGGCGAGTCCAACATCCGCCAGCTTGTCTATGGCCGGGACACGATTCGCAAAGCGCTTAACTATGAAGTGACGACCTTTCTCGATGAGGAGGAATTCTCTCACCCCCAGATCCCCCAAATTGCGAGAGGGGCGGGCTATCGTTATGCCAGCCTCGCGCAGGTGGACACCTGGGGCCGAGCCGGAATACCTTACCTGGAAGTCAACGCCTTCCACTGGAAAGGCATGGATGGCGCCACCATCCCCTGCATCCCCAAGAACTCGCTCTTCGGATATTCCCCTGACCTGCTCAAACTTGCCACTTCCGACGCCTTCAAGAAACTGAAGGCCCTGGGCAAGCCCCTCCTTTTCACCTGGGAAGAGTTTGGATGGGAACCTCCCGAACAGCCTTCCTATCTCAAGACGCCGGAAAAATACGAGAAGATATCGAAGCAATACCCCACTGAGTTTGTCACGTTGAAGGACTATCTCGACCGGTACGGCAGCAGCGCGGCCAAAGAACCCGTCTACTTCAACATGGACGCTTGGAACAAACTTCTCACCTGGGGCCTGGGCGGAGACCAGTTGCGCGTCATGGACCGCAAGGTCGAGGCGACGTTGCTGGCCGCGGAGCGCTTCGACGCCCTGGCAGCGAGTTTGGGCGGAAAAGATCACGCGCGATCCTTGGAGAAGGCTTGGAAGGATTTCCTGACCTCGCAAAGCCACGATGTGGGGCTTTGCGAATACTCGCGCTGGCAGGGTGACCGCATGGCGCCCCTCGATCGCATCGAGGACTTCCACAATTTCACTTGGGGAAGCATCGGTTACAACCATTTGAGCGCCGCAGAAAGGCAAGGGCAAGAGCTCCTGGCAAATTCCGTGGGCTATGTCTCCGGCCGCATCGACTCGGAGACTTCCCGGCAAGGCCCCTGGGCGGTCACGGTCTTCAACCCGTACGCCTGGGAGCGCACCGGCTTGGCGACCACGGGGCGGGTCTTTTTCCCTCACACCAATGTAAAAGGCATTGTCGTGAGGGATCAAGCGGGCCGCTTGGTGCCTTACCAAATCATCAAGAGCGACCAGGACGACCAGGGGAACCTGCAAGTCGCTGACGTGGCCTTTCAGGCCAGGAAAGTTCCCAGCGTGGGCTACGACACGTATTATCTCGAGTTGACGCGAAGCGCCGCCCAGCCTCCCGCCACCGATCTGCGCATTGATGAACCCCAATTGCTTCTTGAGAATGAATACCTGAAAGTCAAACTGAGCTCGAAGTACGGCGCCATCCTCAGCCTGCTCGACAAGAGAACCGGGCGCGAGATGCTCGATGGTGACAAGGGCGCTTTCCCGGTGTTCCGGGGCAATCCCAATCAGGACTACAACCTGTTTAGCGTTTTTGTGCAGCAGAAGTACCACCGGCAGGGAATAAAAATCCCGGCTTCCTTCGACAGCTCCCAGTCCGAAGCGGCCTATGCGGGCGGAGAGAAACGGGAGGCGTCCGAAGGCGAAACGGATTGGCGCGCCATGACCAAATCCTCGATTCGCTGGATCGAAAAAGGCCCGCTGCGCGCCACGGTCAAAACTCATCACGATTGGCCGCTTCTGAAGTTTGAGACTTACGTCACGCTGTGCGCGGGCTCGCCCTGGGTCGAGGTTACCAGCCGCGTGCTCGCGCAAATCCCGCCTGCTCCCGACGCGCTCGGCGCCGACGGCCGATTCCCCGCGGATATCCAGCAGGGCTACTGGCTGACCTTCGCGCCGGGTTTCGCCCCCACCTCGGTAATCCGCGATTTCCCGTTGGGCATTGAACCTACCGAGCGCCCCTATTTCCAGGCGCGCACGTTCGTTGATCTGGTAGGACCCGATGCGGGCCTGCTGGTGGTGCATCCGGGAACCCAGTACTTCAAACGTGAAGCCGGCGGCGTGTTCGCAAATTTGATTATGCGTGAGTGGGAATCATACTTCTCCGGTGAATATGGCTGGCCGCGCTATTCCGAATACCGCCATGCTCTGTGGCCCCACCGTGGAAGCTTCACTCATGCCGACCGCGTGCGGGCTGCCGACGAGTTCAGCCACCAGCTCATCACGGTGGTCAGCAAACCCCAAAAGGGGAGCTTGCCCCCGCGCCAGAGCTTCATGACCGTCGAGCCGGAGAATGCCCATCTGATGGTGGTTCGCAAGAAAGAGCGGCAGGGATTCGAAATCCGCGTCGTGGAGATCGCCGGCCGAAAAGGAGCTGCGTCCGTTGAGTTGGCGCTTCCGGCCCAAGGAGCGTCCGAGACCGACCTCCAGGGCAGGAAGGTTGCGGAGGTCACATTCCGCTCCGGCAAACTGCGTTTCGATCTTGAGCCCTGGCGTGTCCGAACTTTCGAAGTGATCTGAGCCCGCCCTGTACTTTCAGCCGCGGCGACACCGTGGCCCCCGCTATGGAAAATTGGTAGTGGGTCAATCTGATGTAGAGGCGGCTTTACGCCGCCATTTGGTCCGTCAGTTGACGGATAAACTCGCCGCTACAACGTCAAATTGACCCACTACCGGAAAACTCATTCACGGCCATAAGTGCTTTAAGACATGCCTAACTCGGGTGACTGACTGCGGACGGGGGTTACAATTATGCCGAACGTTTTGATCCATAAAGCCAGTGAACTCAAAGCTGAGACCCGCGTTGCTTTGGAAGCGGAGTTGGGGCGTTCGCTTCAGGACGATGAGGAAGTGAGCATCATGGCATTTTCCCGCCGCGACGCCCCCACGGGGGAAGCTCGCAGGGAAGCCGCGCACAAGCTAACGGAAGAGGCCCTCGACGCAGCCCTTCGCAACGTGCGCCCCGGATATCGTGAACGCGAGTGAGAATTGTTTCTGCTGAGGGACCAAGCTGACGAACCCGTGCTAGTGCCTAGTTGCATTAATAAGCGATATTATTCGTGGCCCTCGGAAGGGCGGGGCTTTAGCCCCGCCGCCTCAGGCCAGAGAGTTGAATGGGCCTTTAGGCCCTGAAGCCGCGTCGTTTCAGGGGCTAAAGCCCCTAAATCCCACCCAAGTTCTACGGCGGGGCTAAAGCCCCGCCCTTCCATCCGCCGACAAATAAGGTCGCTAACTTCCGCAACTTAGCACTAGCAGGGTGATGAAAAACGCCGGAACGGAGCCTTTTCGACTCTGGTCATCGCGCGCAAGTCCTTGTTATCAACATAGCCTACTGAGCTCATCGACCCCCAAAGACTTTTTCATCAGCCTGCTAGGCACAGCGCTGGCAGGAAACGCAGATGTCGTTTGTACGCGAGACGCGGATTTTTTCCCTGAAGAAGTGCAACGCTTCAGCGCAGCGCATGGCATTCAAATCCTGACCGATTTGGAATTGCTTCGCTCGCTCCGACAATAGCGCTGAAGCGTTCCTGTCAGAACCGTTGCTTTGCCCAAGGCAGAGTTGTTGTAACTCGGCCACCATCCATCGTGCGGCCGCTTCACCCGCCCTTTGTGGAGGGGATTCAGGTGCATGTATTCCACTTCGTCAGCGAAGGGAAAGCCCACGGTCACGAGTGGTCGCCCGCCATTAAGATCGGCGGACTTTCAGACGCGGCGACACCGCGGCTCCCCGCTACCCCCACCCGCTATCTTCCGGTGGTTCCCCCCTCACGCAGTTCTTTCGCTGCGACCTCCGGTGGGGGGAGCGAATTAAAGTAGACTTCTTTAAAGGAGTAGGAGCGGGACTTGCCGGCAATGATCGGCAGGATTTCAATGTGCCAGTGGTAGTCCTCGGCGAGGCTTCGCCAGGCGCCCGGTCGGTGAGGCATAGCGTTGACGTTGGGCGAAGTGTGCAGAACCAAATGGGATGCCTTGGCCACCCTCGATAAGCGGCGTAGGGCGGATTTCAACAAACGCGCAAGCTGCCACTCTTTTTCCGGCGAGGTCACATCCTCCTCGAATGAGGAATGGTGATAGATCGGCAAGACCCAGGTCTCATACGGGACGCGGGAGGCAAATGGACAGAAAGCCAAGAAAAGTTCATTCCACTCCACGGTTCTGGCCTGTTGGTCTAACTCTTGTTTTAGGATGTCGCAGAAAAGGCAGCGCTCTTTGTTTTCGTAATGCGTAAGTGCAGCGCGCAACTCGTAGGCGCTGCGCCGCGGAATAAAAGGGGTGGCGGTAATCTCCGAGTGCGGA
>JBEKAD010000544.1:0-4326 GCA_050018435.1 Terriglobia bacterium | reverse complement strand
CGTGATGTCCTCTTCTTGTTGACGCGCCTGGTACTGGCTTCGCCGCCGGGAAACCAGGGCAGTGCCGAGGTTCGCTTCGGCGCTATGGTTCTTGATGGGGAGATTCAGCGACAAGGTGAAACCATAAGTGGGGTAGCTGAAGCCGCCGATTTGGCCGAAAGCATCACCCAGCCCGCCACGGGAGAGGAGCACGGGCGGCGTGACGGCGGTATCGTACTGATTGCCTCCTAATCCGTTGGACCGATAAAGCCCGGTCAAACTGAGGTTGGGCAGCAGATTGTTGCGGTCGAGCCGGACCGTGATGTCATTGGCGGCCATCTGCTGGCGCAGGGCTTCCAATTCAGGACGATGCGCGAGGGCGGTAGCTACGGCCTCCTTCGTGTCGGCCTGGACCAGCTCACCGGAGGGTTCGGGATTCTCCACCAGATCCAGATCCAACGCGCGAACCTCCGCATCCTGATCAGCACCCAGGAGGTGGCGGAACTGGTCTTCCATGTACTTGAGCTGATACTGCGCCTGGATCACCGCCACTTTGCGATTCGCAACTTGCGCCTCCGATTGGTAGATATCGAGAGGCGGCAGGGCGCCGAGTTCCAGCGCGCGCTTGTCGCGATCGTAGGAAGCCTGCGCGAGGTCCTGCGATTTCTGTGCAATCTTCATGTTCTCCCGCGCCTGCACCACGTTCCAATAAACCGCCACCAGTTGATAGAGCGAATCGCTCACCTGCCCCTCGAACTGGGCGGCGGTCTGCGTCACGATGCGGCGGGCGATGAGGATGGGAGCGCGGTTTACAAAGCGACCGTTGCCTCGGAGCAAGGGCTGGGTGACGGTGAAATTCAGGGAGGCGGAAATCGAGGGGTTGAGAAAATTGTAGATGCTATTGTTGGAGGATTTATCGGCGCTCAGGCCCAGGTTGAAATTTGTGCCGGTCTGCAACGTCTGCGTGTAGCCGAACGTCGTTTGCTGTTCCAGGTCGCTCAGGGTGGGGGCGCCTTGCAACTGGGAATAGGTGGGGGATTTGGTCCGGTCGGTGTTGAAGGTGGAAGCAAGCGCCGGATCGAAATTCGCAAGACTCCGCTCCACATTATATTCCGCATCGGTCACCGCCAGGCGATCGATGTGCACCTCGGTGTTATGTTCCAGCAACAGGAGCATGGCGTCCTGGAGGGAAAGGCGCAGCTTGCCGTCAATAATGTAGTCGCGGAAGCCCTGGGTGTCCGGCAACGGCTGCGGGGGCTGCGGCGAATAGATCAGCTCATGGAAATAGTCGGGCATGGGAAAGGTCTGGGCACGGGCGGGCGCGACCCAAGCGGCGAGGATCAGGCAGGCAGCAACAATTTTGCAGCGCATATTCGAAAACTCCTGGCCTTGATTTCTTACAGCGACTTTGGAAGGCCGACGCTTTAGCGTCCGTGCGAAAACCTACGTTGGCAAACGGTGATAAATACAACTCCAAAAGAAAGAAATTCTCTTCCCTCTCCCCCTTGGGGGAGAGGGGGGACCGCAAGGCGGTGGGAGAGGGGGTTAGCACCAACATGAATGCACAGGGTCAAGTTGCATTAGGCGTCACGGTCTTGACCCCCTCACCCGGCCCGCCCCGGCTGATGAAAGCGCCGGTTGCGAGCCACCCTCTCCCCCAAGGGGGAGAGGGCTGTTCAAATCAATGCAGGCGAGGATCCCACGGCGCCCGTGTATAGAATTAGCTGGGACGGGACGCTCACTCGTACCGTAGCGCTTCAACCGGATCGAGCCGGGCGGCTTTCATGGCCGGATAGATTCCAAACACCAGGCCCACTGCCGCCGAAACCAGGAAAGCGAGCAGGATGGAGGTGATCGTAACAATGGTGGACCATCCCGCCAGCCAGGCAATCAGCCGGGATATCCCGATTCCAAAGAAGATGCCGGTGACGCCGCCCACAAAGGAAATGAGCAGCGCTTCCACCAGGAATTGCCGGGAGATATCCGATTGCCGCGCCCCCACGGCGCGGCGGACGCCGATCTCGTGGGTACGCTCCAGAATTCCGGCGAGCATGATGTTCATAATGCCGATCCCGCCGACGAGCAGCGAAATGGCGGCGATGGCCACCATGACAAATTCGAAGATGCGCTGGGTACTGCGCTGCTCCGCCAGTAGCTCCGCGGGCACGATCACACTGAAATCGCCGGCGTTGTGGTGCGAAACGTTGAGGATGCTGCGCACCACCTCCGCGGCCAGGAAGCTGTCGGTGTGGGAATCCAGGTGGAGATACAGGCCGTCGATTTCGTCGTGATACTCACTGTAAGTGTCTTCCAGGCGCAAGATGGCGGCGTAAAGGGGAACGTAAATCAGGTTGTTAAGATCCTGCGCGGGCAGGCCGGCAAGGGGAGTTTGGGCGCTCAGTTGGGGGCCGACCACTCCGATCACATGGAACCACTGTTCGTTCACCTTGACGTACTTGCCCACCGCTTCCTGCTGCCCAAAGAGATTGGCGCTGGCGCCCTCGCCCAGGACGCAGACGGCGGCGGCGCGCGCGTCCTCCTCAGCATCGAAAAAGCGGCCCGCCACCACGCGCAGGTTGACGATCTGCGTGTAGACGGGAGACACACCGTAAATGGCCGGCATGTCGTGCTGCGACTTGGGAATCATCTTGGAGGGCGTGAAGCGCTTGCGCGCAGTGGATTCCTCAATGCCTGCGGTGTTGGTGCGGATGGCGCGCAGGTCCTGGAAGGTGAGGCCGGGGGAAAGCTGGCGGACTTTTTGCATGGCCTGCCAGTCGGCGGATTCCTTGGCCTCGACGATGAGATTGCGCACGCCGAGTTGCTCGATGAAGGCCATCACCTGCTGCTGCGCGCCGGCGCCGATGGAGAGCATGGAGACCACCGCCGCCACACCAAAGATCATGCCCAGCATGGTCAGAAAAGTGCGCAGCTTGTGCAAAAGAAGCGATTCCAGACCCTGGCGGAATTCCGGCAGATAGCGCGACCAGTGATGCGGTGAGCGCGGCGTTGCCGGCGCGGGCGGGGCAAGCGTGGTTACGGGGGCGCTCATCGTTTGCCCCCTCCCAGCGCGGGTGAAGCCGGAGCGGCGGAGGTCTTAGGGGTTTCCTGCTCGGGATTGACCAGCGCCACTTCCGTCCCCTCGGCGAGACCTTCCACCGCGATGCGTGTTTCCGAACGCCGCACGATTTTTATTTTCTGCGGTACAAAGTCGCTTCCCTCGCGGACGTAAACCACCGGATTGCCGCTTTTGGCAAATAGGGCCTGCGGCGGAAGGTAGAGCACGTTTTTCATTTCACCGGCGGAGATAGCCACAACTCCGGTGAGCCCCGGCCGCAACTGCGGGTTAGGATGGTCCAACGCGATGACCACGCCGAATTTGCTGGTGCCACTGTCGCTAAAGAAGAAATTCTGCAAAGCCGCGCCGGCAACGTCCTTGACCTTTCCCGGAATCTTCTGATGGGGCAAAGCATAGATTTCAATCTCGGCGGGCTCTCCCGGAGACAAGTTGGAGCGATCGATTTCGGCCACCTTACCTTGCAGCTCCATCTGCTCCACATCGAGGACCTGCGCCACGAAGCCGCCCGGTTGGACTTCATCCCCTTCCCGGTACTCGGGGAGGCGCATACCGGGAAAGTAAAAGTTGGTCTGGCGGTTCTCCTGCACGGCCACCAGCCCATCCATGGGCGCACGCAGATGCATGTTCTGAATGTTCTTTTGCGCCTGCTGCATGCTCAGCCGGGCCTTGGCGAGTTTCTCCGCGGCGACCGCAATGTCTGCCTGGTTGGAAGCAGCGTGAGACGGAATATCCTCCTTCAACTGAGACAAGTGGCGGCGGGCTTCGTCCAGCGCCAGCAGGTTCTTCTGCGCATCGATTGCGCTCACCAGGTCTTTCTTGCTCACATCCATCTCCGCCCGCCGAACGTCAAATTCCGCCTTGAGGAGATCGACTTTGTCCTGTGCATCTTGCACGGAAGCGTCGGCTTTCGCTTTGACGATGGACTGCTCGGCCTCCTTCAGGTCGGAGGACGCCATTTCCAGGTTGTGTTCCTGATCGCTGGGATCGAAGTCGGCCACCAAGTCCCCGGATTTGACGTGGGTCCCCGTTTTGGCAAGGAAAATCAGGTGGAGGGAACTGCCCACCGAGGGCGCCACCAGCATGGCGGTCTTGCCGGCGCGCAGCTCACCCGAAGTGTAAATCTTCAGGTCGAGGTTGCCGCGCGCCACCCGGATGGTCGGCACGCCCCGCACCGGCCGGTGCAGGCGCTTCAGCGCCACCGTCGTGCCGGTAGCGGCAGCCGCCAGCAGCAGCACCGCCAGGGTAATCCGGGTTATCTTGCGCGCGCTCAT
>JBEKAD010000543.1:0-4338 GCA_050018435.1 Terriglobia bacterium | reverse complement strand
TCGTTCCTCAGGAAAATTACGAAAAACGAAGTATCCCGCCCCGCCGACGATGATAACGACCAAGGCAGTCAGAATATAGCGTCCTATTTTTCGAGGCGGTTTGGGCGGTGTGGCATCAAGCAGAGTCATGGCCGGTTCCTCCCGGGAGCCAGGAGTATAAGCACTCTCGCCAGCACCCTCATTATGGTCGATGCGCGGGCGGATTGCCAAGGGGGAGGCAGTTAGAGGGAGCGCTTGAAAAGGGCGGTCTCAGCAACCACCGTCACCAGCGTGAACAACGTCAAGAAAGTCAGGTCACCGGCAATCGCCATGATTCCCGTGTTTTTGAGCAGCAGCGCTTTGAATGCATGCACGGCATAGGTGAAGGGGTCAACCGTGGAAATGGCGCGCATCCAGGGCGGAAATCCGTAGATCGGATAGACGGCGCCGCTGGGGAAAAACAGCAGCATGTTGAGCACGCCGAAAGTGGCACGCGGCACCAGGGGGTCATTGACGCGGACCATCAGCAAAAACATCATGCTGATCAGAGCCAGGGCGGTCAATACGATGACCAACAGTAGCTTCAGCATCCGGAAGGGCTCCAGCGGATTGGGTATTCCGGCGATGATGGATCCCAGGGTGGCCAGGACGATCCCGGCCAACACCGCCTTGATCGCTCCGGAGAGATTGAAGCTGAGGATCAGTTCAAGTCTGGAAATCGGCGTAACCAGATAACCTTCATGGAGGCCGCGTGCTTTATCATCAATAAAGATAATACCCCCTCCGATCATCGCGGAAATGAAGATCGCCATGACGATAGAGCCCGACAGGAGGTATTGGATATAAGGAATGTATGGATAGAGCTCCACGACCGAGAGCGTGACCCCGCTGGGGACGCGCGGCGGGGCGCCACCTTGATTGTAGGCGCCCACCATCTCGCTAAACCCGCCCTCCAGCGCGCCGACCGCGAAGTTGTCGGTGTTGTCTTCGATGAGCGCCACCTGCGGCGCATCCTTGGCCAGAGCGCGGCGGGAGAAATCCGGCGGGAAGCTCAGGACCCCATTGATTCGCCCTTCCCGCAAGTCGGTCAAGGCCTTCTGGAGATCGGTGTAATCTATCGTTTCAAAGGTCCGCACGTTGGCGGCGATGGCTCCACACATTTCGCGCAGCTTTACGCTGGGCATTCCATGATCCTGATTAACCACCCCGACGCGCAGGTCATGGATTTTGCCGCCAAAAGCGTATCCCAGGATTACCAATTGCGCGAGGGGCATAAACATTGACATCACGATGAGCGTGGGGCTGCGCATAAACTTGCGCATGTCGCGTTCGACCAGCGCCAGGATTCGATTCATGGCCTTCTACCTTTGCCCCCGCTGATAGAAAACAGTGGGATCATAGCCGAGTGCATCGTGCAAGGAGTCGCGCAATTGCCGGCCGGTGTAATGCATGAACACGTCGTCGAGCGAGGTGCTCTGAACGGAGAGCGAAGTCACTTCAATTTGCGCGTCGCGGGCCGCCTCCAACAGCGCCACGGTGGTCTTGGGACCGTTATCGGAGCCGATGCGGAACACGTGGTCGTCAGACTTCACGTCTTGCACGTCCGGGAGGTTTTGCAGGGTTTCGAGCCATCCCTCCGGAATGCGCGAAAAACCGACTTCCAGGATGTTATTCCCGGGGATGGAAGCCTTCAGCTTGAGCGGCGAATCCAGCGCCACCAGCTTCCCGTGGTCGATAATGGCAATGCGATCGCAGAGCTTGTCGGCCTCATCCATATAATGGGTGGTCAGAAGGATCGTCAATTCCCGTTCTTTCTTGAGGCGCATGAGCATTTCCCACACGCCCACGCGGGAGGCAGGATCGAGGCCCGTGGTGGGTTCGTCGAGAAAGAAGATGCGCGGCTCATGCACCAGCCCGCGGGCGATCTCCAAACGCCGCCGCATGCCACCGGAAAAATTCTTCACCGGTTTATCCGCCCAAGCAAGCAGATCGACGGCTTCCAGGAGTTCTTTGGCGACCTTGATGCGGCGCTCCCGGGGAACACTGTAGAGCTTTGCAAATATCTGCATGTTCTCCATCGCGGTTAAATCAAGATCGGAGGTCATGGCTTGGGGAATAACGCCGATGGATTTGCGCACCTGGTCGGCATCACGAACGACGTCGAAGCCGAGAATGCGCGCCACGCCGGAGGTGGGGGGGAGAAGCGTGACCAGCACGCGGATCAGGGTGGATTTCCCCGCGCCGTTAGGACCGAGCAAGCCGAACACTTCGCCGTACCCCACCGAAAAGGTCACATCATCGACGGCGCAGAAGCTGTCGAAGCACTTGCGCAGCTTTTCGACTTCCACCGCGACGATCGTTTTAGGCTGCATCGGCAATGTTTCCATCGTTACAATCCCCGCCACCCCGAGGGGGGCTAGAGGACGTCTTGCAGGGGCAACGTTACGTAAGCGGTCAGGCCGGGCCACAGCCGACGGTCGCTGTTGTCGACGCGCAAGCGGAGTTCGAAGGTTTTGATGTCCCGCTTGCTTTGGCTCACATCGCGCTGAGTAGCATAGTCAGCGTCGACCCCGCGATAGAAAATGGTTCCCAGGCGCTCCAATCCATCGGGAAAGCCCACTTTCATGCGATCACCCAGACGGACGCGATCAACGTAGGTTTCCGGCACATCCGCGCGCACCCATAGATCATCAGGATTGATAATGGAAGCGATCGGCTGGCTTACATTCACGACTTCACCCTGGCGGGCGGCCAGCACGGAGATGACTCCGGGAATGGGAGCGCGGATCTCCGTGTAGTCCAGGCGAACCTGGGCCTTCGACATCTGCGCGCCGGCGGCTGCCCGTTGCCGCTCCATGGCCTGCAATTGACTTCGCCGCACGGTGATCTGGTCTTCGTTCGACCGGGCGAGGGCGACCGCCGCACGCTGGGCTTCTACCTGCTTCCGGAGAGACTCGACGTGCGCTTGCTGCGCCCCGAAGGCGGCGCGCGCCTGGTCCAGCGCCTGATCCGATACGATCTTCTGGTCGTAGAGACCCTTGGTGCGCTGATAATTCAGGCGGTCAAGCTCCAGGTTAGCTTTGGCTTCGTCTTCCTGCGCCTGCGCCGCGGCCAAGCCGGCCTCCGCCTGCATGATCTGGTCGCGCGTCTGCGCCTCCTGGAATTTCAGCGCCGCCCCGGCTTCCGCCACCTGCGAAGCCGTCCCCCGCTCGGTGTGGAGGTAAAACGACTCGTCGGCGCGCAATTCCTGGGGTTCGATGACCGCGAGCAACTGCCCGGGCTTCACCGTGTCGCCTTCCTTTACCAGCACCTGCGCAAGCTGCCCTTGAATTTGCGAGCTTGCCACCACATCGTTGGTGGTGACGATGCCGGTCAGGATAAGGGGCCGTGGTTTGGTCACAGCCTTGTAGTAAACCACTCCGCCACCGAGTATGAGTACGATCAGAATGGGCAAAATGATTTTGCGTCTCATTGCTCTCCAGCCTCCGGATCACTAAAGAGGGCGTAGCGGACGAACTTCAGAACCTCCGCTTTCCTCATGGCTAAGTTCGCTTTACTGTAAGGGTCCTGGCCGGTGACCACCTGGAAAGCAGGAGCGATATTGAAATAACACGCCGTCAAGCCGGCAATCGAAACGATCGTGTGCCCCTTGTTCAGGCGCCGAAATTCCCCCGATTTCATTCCCCGCTCGAGCAGCGCCACCAAGAGCTTCTTGAGGGGAATCGAGTGCTCGCGAATCATCCGCACTAATCTGCGATCACCTTCCATCATCATCCGCTGAAAAATGCGAGGGTAATGCGGGTGTGTCCCCATGAAGTCAAAGTGATAGCTCACATAACGCAAGAGGATAGGTCCCGCCGGGCCCTTTGCCGAAAGCACTTCCCGAGCTTGCTGTTGGAATTCCCGCACTTGTGAGCCCACGACCGCCTGGTAAAGTCCTTCCTTGCTCTTGAAGTAATAATAGAGCAGGGCTTTGTTTACACCGGCGGCCGCCGCTATGGCGTCGGTTCGCGCCCCCGCCAGGCCGTGTTCCGCGTAAACGTGCTCGGCAGCCTTCAGGATGGTAGCCCGTGTCTCAACGCTGTCCCGATGTCTCGCGTGTGCTGAAATTTCTTTTTTGGTTGCCCGTTTCGTCATTTAACTAACCAGATAGTTAAATACCACGACTTGCTGATCCGTGTCAAGACAAGCGGCGCCTGCGGTGGTGGGTCAATTTGATGTAGAGGCGGCTTTACGCCGCCATTTGGTCCGTCAGCGGACGGATAGACTCGCCGCTCCAACATCAAATTGACCCAGTACCGCGCCCGCTATCCCCCCAGTTTTGGGGCGCGGTTCGGGTGGAGAAAAGTATTGACGGTA
>JBEKAD010000542.1:0-4338 GCA_050018435.1 Terriglobia bacterium | reverse complement strand
TTTCTGGCGGACCGATGTCGGCTGCCGGTATGGGTGAATCCCTCGACTATTTCACCTCGGAGCTGCACACCATCGAGGCGCAGCAGAAATTCGCGCCGATCCTGGGCGAGACGAACAAGCCTTTTGAAGGAGGCACGCTCATTTCCGACGACTGGTTCACTCCCCTCAACAGTGGCCCGCTGAAGACCTCGAAGAGCATTGATGAAATGCATGTGGAGCTGGCCAGTATCCTTACGGCGGGTTTGAACATGTACCTCGCGGTGGCGCTGGGTCATGACGGGTCTGTGGATGAGGGGACGATGCAGTTGCTCGATTACTCCGGAGAGTGGCTGCGTGCGCGCCGGCCGTGGCTGGAAGAAGCGGAGGATGTGACAGACGTTGCGGTCCTGCTGGGAACAGCGAATTCAAAGGACCTTCAGTGGCCAGGAGGGGCCCGCGGTTACGGCGACGAACTCGCTCGGCTCGAGGCCAATCTGCGTGCGAACGGGTACCTGTCGCACCGGCTGATCAACTGCGCCGGATCTCGGAAATACGACGGCATACCGCAGACCGTCCGCACCGTGATCGTGCCGGACCGCGCGCAATTGACCCCTTCCGATGCAGATATGCTCGACGCTTTTGTCCGCCGCAGGGGCAAAGTGCTGGCGATTGGGCGCGGGATGGGACTCGCCGGGACGGAGGAACCCTACCGCGCCGCGTCGATGTTCGGGCTTCACAGCGCTGGCTACGTGTTGCCGGGCCGGGTTGATTCGTTTGATGTGAAGTGGAACAACGGCAACCTATCCATGCGGGGACCGATCCTGAGCGTGAGTGCAACCTCGGCGGAACCGCTGCTTTGGGCATCCGTGTGGACTGCCGGCGAGATGCCGGTGCTCACACGAAACCGCGTCGGAAACGGTACGGCGTACGCGCTGGCCGTGACGGAATCTGCACTTACCGAGAAGCCCGACCTCTTACGTTACCTCTGGGCGGAAACTATCGGGCAACCCTTGTGGAAGGTTGAAATCAATCCCCAGCGTTACCTCGTCCGGATACGCCGGCAGAAGCAGCGGTACGTCATCCACGTGATCGACAGCCTGACAACGAAGGAAGGGCCAATGACACGCTACCGGCCGCTCTATACGAACATCACCATTAATAGCGAACGGATTCAGTTCCAGAGAGCAACGGTCGAGCCGGACAAGCGCCCCCTGAGGATTTCCACCGATGGCATCTGGAAAACCATGGAGATATATCCCGATCCGGAATTAACCATCGCGTTGGAATAGATGCTCTGAGATCATCATCTGTGAATCGGCTCGAGTCCTTCGGACGTGTGAACGCTGGAAATAATCTTGGGGGTAGAACCCGCTCCACCCTCACCTGGTCCGATCTCAACGGCCTGAACCATGGCTTCCTGCTGACCGCCGTTGACCTTCGAGCCCACAAACCGTATGGCCACAACTCCGTTTTGGGGGTGGACATCGTTGTAAACCATATCCACAGCCTTATTCATGCCGCCGGCTGTTGCCCAGACATCCAACCCCTCGGTCATCTCCTGCTCGTTAATATAAATCGTGATTCCCCGCTGGCCGGGCCCATCGTACTGAGTTTCGGCAAACTTTAGACGGACGTGATAGTTTCCCGGAGCTACCGTCAGATTCACCGTGAAATCCGGCCAGTGGACTCCATACCGGTAGAGTTCCGGATCGGGGGTATTCTTCACAAAGACCGCCTGCCGCATAGTCCACCATGTCTTTGCCACCGCGTCGGTCAAATCTCCCGTGCGCACGGTGAACTCTGTTCCAGAATGCCAAAGGTCCCCCTGCGAGTCCCGATAATCTACTCGGCCGGGATAGCCAAAAACCATCCGCTGAAATCCCTTCGGTCCTCCTCCCTCACCAAAGCCGCTCTCCCCGGTCGCCGCAGAAAACTGGATCCCATCCACAAAGACGTCACCTCCTTGCGACGCCGGATTGCGCTCCCCGCGCACCACAATCTTGAGTGCGTGGGGGCCGTTGGCAAGTCCGTTCCGGTAATACAGGGTTTGCTTGTGTAGCGTGATCGGGCTGAAGCAATCGACCGGGACGAGCTGTTGGGTTCCGTCCACAAACACATCAGCCCGGCCACCGGTGCGGCCCACGCGGCCTACCAGCCGAACTTGATTGCCGGTGAACGTATAGCTGACACTCGCTCCAGACCGCCTCGAAACGTGCGATCCGCCCGCATAGTCCTCTTGATCGTGCGAGAGATTCCAGCCACCTTCGAAATTGATCTTCTGGTCATCCACCATTTCTTGCGGGTCGGAACCGCTGAGACCCATTTCCGTGGCTCCGTCATGGCGTATCGCAACCATGAAATCTCCCCCGGCAAGGCTCCGCACGGTATAACCGTTGGTGGTCAGATCGGAGTGCAAAGGCAACTCCTTCCCATTCGCGGTCACCAACTTGGGTGAGTAGGCGAAACGCAGCACGTCCACACTGCCCGTGGGTGCATCAAAGGTTTTATAGGTGATCTTGTCCTTTCCGTAAATCACCTTCCTGACCACCTCCGAGGTTCGCATGATATGGTTCTCGCGATTGGCGCCCATTATTTCCGGCAACCAAGCCATGGTTCTGAGCACGTAATCGAGAGCCATCGGGTGAGCGATCTTGAACCAGGAGTCGCTCACATAGCTCCCGCCATCGATCAGGTCCATCGAACGTCCGTTCTCTAACCCATCGTAGGTGGCAAGAATTTGCGAACGCCGTGCAATCTCCTTGGCCCACTCACTATCCGCTTCCACCCCGTAGCGCGCCCAGACGCTTGCCAACTCCATGGAACCGTACCAGAGAGAGCGTCCACAACAACCCGAGGATTCGGGATAGGCCCATGCCCCGCTGAAGACGTCTCCGTTCGACTTGGGATTAACGCTGGTATGATTCAAGAATAAAGAGAGGAGGTTTCGAACATCGTTTTTCCAGTTGGGAAAGAAATCCTTGTGGTCCATCATGTAAACAGCCGCGAACTCGGTTACATTCTCGGCCTGAACCGGGTCTTCCCAATCCCAATAATTACGACCCCAGGTATCGTCAACCCACCATGCGGGCAGGAGTACATCGCGGAGATAGGCCCTCCCATCGTTCCGCGCGGCCACAATCGCATTTCCTTTCCCCGTGTATCCGGTCCGGATAAGTTCGTCGAAGAACGCTAAAATGAACGCAACCCCTCCCGTCTGAATCCCGTTCATTCCTTTGCCGTGGGCATTGTTCGCGTATCGTCCCCAAGGTGCGAGGCCGGGTTCTCGGCGGCGATTCTCCGCGAGGAGGTCCGCCCAGTGTTTGGCCGCCTCGTACCAACGGGCCTCGCCCATCATTTCGTAGGCTCGAACCAACTGCAAACCTGCTTCCGCAACGATATCCAATTGAATCTTTCCATTTCCGCTGTGCAGTTCATCATTCGGCCCAAGACGACAGTCCCCGTACCGGACGCCCATGGTGGGGACGCTGATGAGCATTCTAGGCCAGCCGTGGTCTGCGCCCGTCTCGCAGTGCCCGACCAAGTAATCAGCCGTGCTGCTGATGATTGACCAGGCGGCAGGATCCCCACTGTAACGGTAATACTCCATCATGCTTCGGATCAGATAGGCAGCCCGCTGCCCAACATCTCCATCTCCGTGTGCCCAGTCCTTTATCTCCGGGATTTTGATCGTTCCATTTTCGTTGATACTCCAGATCCCATGGTAGAGAAACTCTGGCGCCGGCAGGACAGCCCTATCCTTTCCGACCCATGGGTAGCGCTTCATAGTTTCCGCCGCAATGCGCACGCGCAGGTCGAACTGCCCGTTCTGCCCACGGTACCAAGGGGCGATGACGCCGTCCCGGTCCTCCACGGCATCGTAACCGTAATAATGCCGGAGCGTTGTCGCACCCTGCATGAGCACGGCAGATCCAAGAGCGAGCGAAATAAGCGCGCCTAACCTGACTGAGGAGACACCCACTGAACACCTCCTTTAGAATAAGGACTTCTATCGCCTCTCTGCCGAGGAGTCAATGCCTTTGCGCCAAGCGACTCGTTTGGTGTCCACTCCTTTGGATTCGCCGAGTCCAACCGGCTTCAAGCAGCGTGGCGCGGCCTCGCCGGATCAGGTAGCAGCGCGAATCGCCCACGTGCGCAATGACGGCGCGGTCGTAACGCAGCGCGTGAGCCCCTACGGGGCGGCCTATCCCAGCCCAGGGTAACGCCCTGGGGTAAGCGCGGAATGATATTCATGTCTGCGCCCTGAAGGGGCGCGCCAATCAAATCCCATGCCAATCATAGGGCCGAGCGGCGCCCGGCCTCAGCCCACGCGACCACACCTACCCCCACGGCGTTGACCCT
>JBEKAD010000541.1:0-4360 GCA_050018435.1 Terriglobia bacterium | reverse complement strand
ACGCGGGATAGACGTTGTACCACAGCGGCTCTAGATTGTGAATGTCGCCGCTCGCCGTGAGGTAGTAGTGGAAGTTTTGGGCGAACGGGTAATAACTGATGTAGAGGCCGAGGCAGGCGAGGAAGAAGAGGATCGGCATGTAATTCTCCGCCACCGTCAGGAACTGGAAGATTCGGCCTCTCTGCTCTGGGCGGACCCATCGCTTGGCGTTGACGTATGCCACCGTGAGCAGCGTGAACAGGCCGAAGATCACAGTCAGGCCGGCGAACAGATTGACCATCAAAACAGCCCAATTGTAGTTGCTGCTCTGCGCGAGAGGATCCCTGCCCATGGAGGCTGCCACCTGTTGGTGCAACTGTGCCCGCGCGTAGTCAACGGTGGCCGCCTCATCCGTGCGGTTCATCTGGCGCAGGAGAGGGACCAGGCGGTCGTAGGCGTCGAATTGGACGCCGGCCGCGACCAGTTTCTCGAACGGGTCCATCCCCAAGAGTTGCATGCGCTCAGCGAAGTGTGCGACGGTCCAGTAGGCGTTGAGGGCCTCCGGAAGTTTTTTGGCCTCCTCCGCGTCCTTGCCCAGCTTCACCAGCAACCGTTCGTAGTTGCGGATGTTCAGGAGATTCGGGATGGGATAGCCTGCCACCGACAACACCAGGATGTCGGCGCGGGCCAGACGGTGCTCGATCAGCCACGACCGCTCCAGGTTGAACCGGCGCATCGCGTACGAGTCATAGCGTGGAGCGGTGAAGGCCTTCTGCATCGCCTGTCGCCACTCGGTTTCGTTCGCCAGAGCTTCGATGTGCACCGGATTCGGCCATTTGTCTCGCTTCTTGTAGCTAATCCCCTCTGCGGCCACCAGGTACGGGATGGCATTGTCGGGGTCCCAGGCCTGGAGTTTGGCGGACCATTGATCCGAGACGCGATTAGCCTTTTCCCGATAACGATCGATCAGGCTGTAGTAAATCCACGTGTATTGCGGGTCCAAGGCGACGGCCTCGTCCGCCAGGCGGGCGCCTTCCGCGCCGATGGGGTACCGCAGCGCCACAAACGCCAGCGTCCGGCCATCGCGGCCCTGCTCGGCAAGCTTGGCGGTCTGCTCGAGCATCTTCTCGGGCAGCCGGCCTCCTACAACAAACCAGGACCAGTTGCCGGCGCCGATGAGCGGCGCTCGGAAGCTCTGGCGAAAGTCGGGGATGAAGAAGAACGCGATCGCCCAGACGAGAAACAGAAGGCTTACAAAGCGGGTGCGGCGCATGGCTGCCTCCGGAGGGGTAAAGTGGTATTTCCGTGCTAGGAGTGTGTCGGAAATAAGAGTCTCTCAACGAAGAATCAATAACTTACGGACACTTGAATCTCGCTAAGTTATTGATTCTACGTACAACGAGATCTATCTCCGACAGACTCCTAGCTCCCAACTGCCCCGCAGCATACACCCTTTGCAGGGTTGCAGCGCCCTTTTTCTTCGTTGCCTGGGTCCAGCGGCTCGGGACAGGGCCGGGGCTGCCGCAACGTGAGTCCCTAAACCGCTGACCGCAGCCTTCCCATACAGTTTCGCCGGTTGGAGCAGACCCCTGTTCTTTGGGGTCGGCGATTGCCCGAAGGGACTTGTGGGAGCTGACGGCTCACCTCAGTCGGCTTGTAGAACGGCACGCTGCCGGAGAGTATACCCGCGCCCGAGCCTTGCCGAAAGAGACTCTCTTGGGGAGATCGCCGACGCTAAAAAGCCACCGTCTGCGCCAGCCCGCCAGGGTTCAGCATCGATTTGCCGGCAGTCCCCATCGCCATAATGGACGGCGAACATGGTGTCGCACCCGCAAGGGAAGTATTTCCAATCCGTCGTCGAGGGTGTACACTTTTTTAACTTATATTGTGGTCTTGGAATCTCCATCAAGATAGTGCTCTGCCACCGTTAGGATGGCGGCTTTGCTTGCTGGAGGATGTATGAAGGTCTTAGGTTCGCTGCTCATTTGTACGGCTCTGTTATCTGTTTCCCTGGTCTTGTCCCCGCTCACCTCCCTGGCGCAGAGCCGGGCAGTTCGCGCTCGTGTGACCCGACCGCTAGACCTGCATGACCTTGTCACTCTCCATGGAAACGTCCACCCGCTGGCGCGGCCGGAATTTGACCAGGGCGTGGCGCCCGACGACCTGCCCATGGAGCGAATGCTGCTGGTCTTGCAGCGCGGGCCGGAGCAGGAAGCTGCCCTGCGGCAAGTGCTTGATGAACAGCAGATGAAGTCCTCTCCGCTGTTTCACCAATGGCTCACCCCTGAGCAGTTTGGGCAGCAATTCGGCCCTGCCGATTCCGACCTTCAGGCGGTCACCGATTGGCTGACGACGCAGGGCTTTCAGGTGACAAAGATTTCGGCAGGCCGCACGGTCATCGAGTTTTCCGGCACGGCGGGCTTGGTAGGGCAAGTCCTGGGAACAGAGATTCACAGATTTCGGGTGAACGGTGAGGACCACTGGGCCAACACGCGCGACCCGCAGATCCCCGCCGCACTGGCGCCCGTCGTAGCGGGCTTCGCCTCGCTCAACAACTTCCCCAAGAAACCCTTGTACCGGAGCCTGGGCACGTTCTCGCGGTCAAAGGCGACCGGCGAGGTGCAGCCGCTGTTCACCTATCTTTATGGGGGCTACTACCTTGCTGTGGGCCCCATCGATTTTGCCACCATTTATAATGTCGCGCCGCTGTGGACTGCTGGAACCGACGGCACCGGGCAAACCATCGCCGTGGTGGGCGAGACCAACAACAATCCCCAGGACGTGGCGGACTTCCGCCAAATGTTCGGCCTTCCAGCAAATCCGCCCAACATCATTTTGAATGGTCCCGACCCCGGGATCATCAGCGACGAGACGGAAGCTGACCTCGACGTCCAGTGGTCCGGAGCGGTCGCGAAGGGCGCGACGATTGATCTTGTGGTCTCGGAAACCACCGAGACGACCAGCGGAATTGATCTCTCGGCACTCTACATCATTGATAACAATCTGGCGCCCATCATGAGCGAAAGTTACGGCACATGCGAGGCTGAGTTGGGCGCAGGCGGCAATCAGTTCTACAACACCCTCTGGGAGCAGGCCGCCGCGCAGGGCATCACCGTCCTGATGGCGGCGGGGGATTCTGGCTCGGCGGGATGCGACAGCGCGAACGCCGGCGAAACGGCCGCCCAATACGGCTTAGCCGTGAGCGGCCTCGCTTCCACACCCTTCAACGTGGCGGTGGGTGGAACGGACTTTAACGTCGACGCGAGCAACGAATGGACGTATTGGAATCAGCAGAACACTTCCCCATCGCAGTCCTCCGCCAAATCCTACATTCCCGAGAGCACGTGGAACGATTCCTGCGCGGCCTTCGGGCTCACCGGCTGCGCCGGTGCCTCCTCCACCACCAATTTCAACGATGGCATCGATCTGGTTGCCGGCAGCGGTGGGCCCAGCAGTTGTACCAATCCATCGGGCACCTTCCCCAACGTCACTTGCAGCGGAGGGTACTCCAAACCTTCCTGGCAGAGCGCAGCGGGCGTGCCCAATGACAGCGCGCGCGACATCCCGGACGTGTCCCTGTTTGCGGGCAACGGCCTGCATTACAGTTTCTATGTGGTTTGCCAGATGGACGCCAACGCCAGAAACAAGGGCAGTTCGACCTCTTGCGACTTGAACTCTCCCTTTACGGACTTTCAAGGCGGTTCGGGAACCTCGGCGTCAGTACAAACCTTCGCGGGCATCATGGCGCTGGTGAACCAACGCTACGGCCGCCAGGGCAATGCGAATTACGTCCTATACCCGATGGCGGCCCAGAGCGGTGCAAGCTGCAATTCCAGCACGGCGCCCGTAAGTAATTCGAGTTGCATCTTCTACGACGTGACGGTGGGGAACAACTCGGTGATCTGCAAAGGGGGAACGCCGAACTGTAGTAGCTCCACGCCTGGACAATACGGCATTATGGTTTCCGGTGGCTCGGCAGCATACGGCACGGCAACTGGCTATGACTTGGCCACGGGGTTGGGCTCCGTCAATGTCGCGAATTTGGTCAACAACTGGACTTCTAACTTCACCACGACCACGACCACGCTAAGTTCTCTCTCACCTACCACCCTCATCCACGGGCAGACCGTCAACTTCACCATTACCGTTGCTCCGGGCTCCGGCAGCGGAACGCCCACGGGCAATGTTTCACTCATCGCGCAAACCGGCAGCAGCCCGAGTAATGTTACTGGCATCGGCAGCTTTACCCTCAAGGGCGGCAGCGTTTCCAGTTCGACCTCGATGCTCCCCGGCGGAACATACAACGTCACGGCGCATTACGCGGGGAATGGAACGTTCGCGGCGAGCGATTCCTCCCCAGGAATCCAAGTTACGGTGGGCA
>JBEKAD010000540.1:0-4361 GCA_050018435.1 Terriglobia bacterium | reverse complement strand
TCAACACGCACTCGAAACTCCTTCGAGGCGTGCATCACGCAGCTTGGCGGCCACGAGCATTTCCTGACCGCCGACGAGATGCAGGTGTCACATGGTGAGAGCACAAAAGACACGGTCATAATAATTACTAGTTAAGGCCACGGCATCGCCATCCGGCACGATTTGATTCCTGGGGAAGGAAACAAATACATCCGCGAGGTGGCGCGCTGGGCGAGCGCGCCGGTCATCAACATGCAATGCGATGTGGACCATCCCTGCCAAACCTTGGCGGACCTGATGACGATTCGCGAAAAGCTGGGCAAGAATTTGCGCGGACGCAGGCTGGCGGTGACCTGGGCGTACGCACCCAGTTACGCCAAGCCCCTTTCCGTGCCGCAAGGACTTATTATGTTAATGCCGCGCTTTGGCCTGGACGTGCTGCTGGCCAATCCTCCCGAATACGGGCTGATGCCCGAAACGCTGGAGGCGGCGCGCACGAACGCCCGACAGGCAGGAGTGAAGTTCGAGGTCGTGGACAACATGGACGAGGCCTTCCGCGACGCCGACATCGTCATCCCCAAGAGCTGGGGGTGTCTCGACACCATGGGGACCAAGCCGGAGGAATCGCTGCGCATCGCCAAGCAGTATCGCCACTGGATTTGTGACGCCGCCAAGATGAAGTTGACGCGGCCTGATTCGCTCTACATGCACCCCCTTCCGGCAGACCGCGGCAACGAGGTGACGGACGAGATTATTGACGGCCCGCGCTCCGTGGTTTTTACTGAGGCGGCAAATCGCCTGCACACGGCGAAGGCGATTATGGCTTTGACGATGGCCGATGAAAGCATTGCTTACGAAGTTGAGGAGTGAGCGGAGCGGAAGGCAGTAGGCAGTAGGCAGATGGACGTACCCCCCTCACCCCCCGCCTTGCGGTCCCCCCTCTCCCCCAAGGGGGCGAGGGAAGAAGAATTCTTGGAGTTGGTGCTGTCCCCCAAAGATGAGGGCAGGGACGCCATGATTATTCGCAACGCTCGCGTGCTCACTTTCGATTCCGCCAACCGCGTGCTGGATTCCGGCGCGGTGGAGATTCTTCCGGACGGCTCAATCGGGCAGGTCAAGGACACCCGGGCTGATCGTAGGGGTACGGCTCGCCGTACCCTCTTGGTTCGGTCGCGCGAAAAAGAGGAGGGTACGGCAAGCCGTACCCCTACAACCCAGGCCGCCGACCAGGAAATTATCGATGGGCAGGGTAAGCTTCTCATGCCCGCCCTGATCAACTGTCACACTCACCTTTACAGCACTCTGGCGCGGGGAATATCGCTCGCCGGGCGCGCGCCCCGGAACTTTCCGGAGATATTGAAGAAGCTCTGGTGGCGGCTGGACCGCGCCTTAAATCTGGACGATGTTTACTACAGCGCGCTGGTGGGCCTGATTGACTCCGCCAAGTGTGGAGTGGGCACGCTGGTGGATCACCACTCGAGCCCCAACGCTTGCGCCGGAAGCCTGGACCGGATCGAGCAAGCTTTTCGGGAAGTCGGCCTGCGCGGGGTTTTGTGCTACGAGACTTCCGACCGCAATGGGAGCGCGAATGCGGCGGAGGGCATTCGCGAGAACATCCGTTTTCTTGAACGCAATCGGAGTTGCCCGGGCGACGGCCTGGTGGCCGGCAGCTTTGGACTGCACGCTTCTTTCACGCTCAGCGACCGCACGCTACGGCGCTGTGTGGAGGCAAATGAGTCACTGCGCGCGGGGTTCCACGTACACGTGGCGGAGGACCGCTGCGACCTCGAGGACGCCCGCCGACGCTACCACAAGTCGCCGGTCCGGCGCCTGCGGGACCTTGGCATTCTCGACGACCGTTCCCTGGCTGCACATTGCGTACACGTGAGCGCCGCGGACATTGCGGCTCTTGCCCAGCGCCGCATCAACGTGGTGCATAACCCCCAATCGAACTGCAACAATGCGGTCGGCATCGCCCGGCTGCTGGAGATGTTTCGCCAAGGCGTGCTGGTGGGATTGGGCTCCGACGGGTACACACCCCGGATGTGGGAAGAGTTCAAGACCGCGTTCCACGTGCAGAAGCTCCGCGAGGGAGACCCGCGCGTGGCTTACGCCGAGGCCTACGCCGTTGCGCTACTCAACAACCGCACCATCGCCAGGAAAATTTGGAGATGGGAAATCGGCCGCATCGAAACCGGCGCCAGGGCCGACCTCATGTTGGTGGATTAC
This sequence comes from Terriglobia bacterium, assembly GCA_050018435.1. Classification (GTDB taxonomy): domain Bacteria; phylum Acidobacteriota; class Terriglobia; order UBA7540; family UBA7540; genus Bog-366. The sequence continues at coordinate 2,153 of JBEKAD010000540.1, read as the reverse complement.
TTCCCCCCGACGCCCCTCGACAGCAACAATCTATTCGGCCACTTCCTGTTCGGCATTGCCAACGCGCCGGTGGATTCCCTCCTCGTCAACGGGCGATTCGTGCTGCGCGGAAAAGAATGTGTTACCGTGGACGAGCGCGAAGTAGCAGAGAAGGCTACGACCCGCGCTCGTGCCTTGTGGAGCAGATTCTAGAGATTTAACCTTCTCACCGCAGAAACGCGGAGGCGCAGAAGAAGAGCAAGTCAAAAGGCAAAACGCAAAAGTCAAAAGGCAAAACGCAAATCCGTTACTTCTGACTTTTGCATTTTGCGTTTTGACTTTTGACTTGCTCCTTCTCTGCGCCTCTGCGGTGCGAGCAGCCATTAGGAGTGACATGTCCACTTACATTCCAGGTCCCACCTATGCAGAAATGTTTGACCCCGCGATGTTGCCAGCCGCCCTCAGGAATAAGGCTGTAGCTGCGGCGCAAGGCGATGAACTTGATCCTGCCAATCTCTTTAACATTACTTGGCGCGGCCCGGACCAGGGCATTCGCCACGTCCTCCTGCCCAAAGAGTTGACGGGCGTGAAGGCGAACATTGTGGTTTTGGCGGGGCGCTTCTTCCCCTCCGGCAGCCACAAGGTGGGGGCCGCCTACGCCACGCTCATGGAAGGCGAATTGGCCGGGGAGATCGAGCCCGGCAAGAGCACCACGATCGGCCCCTCCACCGGGAATTTCGGTATTGGCGTGGCGTATGTTTCCCGGCTCAAGGGTTACCCCGCCATCGTAATCATGCCGGAAGGGATGAGTGCTGAGCGCTACCAGCGCATTCGCCATTATGGCGGGCAGCTTGACCTCACGCCCGGCTCGGAGAGCGACGTCATCCTGGTGCTGGAGCGCACTCAGGAATATCGCCAGGACCCGCGCAACAAAGTGCTCGCCCAATTTGAGCTGCTTCCGAATTACCGGTTTCACCGCTATGTTACGGGACGCAGCGCCTTGGAGGCGGCAAGGCCATACGGAAATGGCCGCGTCGCTTTGTTCGCGGCGGCGCCGGGATCCGCCGGGACGCTGGCGGCGGGCGACGAAATCAAGTCGGCCTTCCCGGAATGCCTAGTCGCGGCGCTCGAACCTCGGGAGTGCTCCACGCTCTTCAACCATGGGCAGGGGGCGCATCGCATTGAAGGCATTGGCGACAAGATGGTGATGCTCATCCACAACGTCTTGACCACCGACTATGTGGCATTGGTCCATGATGAAGACTGCGTGATGGGGCTGGAGTTGCTCGAGCGCCGGCGTCGCGGCCTCGAACCGCTCCTGGGTTTGCCGGCGGGATCGCTGGAATGCTTCCAGGGATTGTTCGGGGTTTCGGGCATCTGCAACATCCTCGGCTCCATGCACATGGCGCGTTTTCTAAACCTCGGCCCGGATGACAATGTGGTGACGATTGCCACGGACGGGTTTGACCGCTATCCCTCCGTGCTCGCGGAACTCGAGCGGCGCCGGGGGCCGCTCCGCGAAAGCGAGCTGGGCGCGCGCTTCGAAGCAATTTTCCGCGGCGGAGATGCGGACGATATCTTGGATGTGCGCCCGCGGGAACAGAAGGAGCGGCTCTTCGGCTACAAACAAGAAGTTTGGACTAACTTCGGCTATTCCCTGTCTTATTTGGAAGGTATGAAATCTCAGTCCTTCTGGGATGGGGAGTTTGACAAGATCGCGGAGATTGACTCGAAGCTGCTTCGAGCTCGCGACACGGGGTGAAGGGTAAAGCTTAAAGGATAAAGTAGCGTCAACCTTTAGGGCCAGCGCGGAGCGGAGCGAAGGGTTGGCATGTGCTTTATACGGTAGTGGATTACTTTGAAAGTTCATCTTCGCTGATTTCCTTCCAACTGAGCACAACATCGGAATCGAAATATCCCGCGATTGAACCATCTGGGGCGAGGAACACCAAATTGCCGTCGAGCATCTTTCCGCTCACAGCACGGACGGGTTGTTGATAGGCCGTATCTCCTAGTTCTCCACCTTTCAAGTGCACCATGTAAAGCCGCTCAGTGCTCATCCCGCTCTCTCTCCTTTCGTTCGTACTCTTCCCACAGGGCAACCAGGTCCGCGACTTCCCACAACTTGTTGTGACGCCCACGGCCATTGTCGGGGTAGCACCGCAGCGTCCGAC
>JBEKAD010000539.1:0-4365 GCA_050018435.1 Terriglobia bacterium | reverse complement strand
CGCCGCGCCCTCCGGCGGTTGCGCCGGCGGCGCCCTATCGTCGCCTCCTGCTGGAAGCAAAGTACGTTGCCGTTTTGAAGGTTCTATGAATGTCACTGTATTATGCAGAACTCAATAGAAGGGCCTGGTGCAGAAAAGGGAATACTTACAGTCGACCTCGCGAACGTCGATAAGGGAGGGTTACCTGTTGCAGCTTTCTGCGCGATCGCCAACACTGCCCCGGTCCCGCTCTGGGAGGAGCCCGAAGAAGATAAGCCGAAGCCCTGGAAATATTGGAAGCTTAAATATACTGAAGGCCAGCCTCGGCTTAAGATTGAAGAAACGAAGTTCTACATATTAAGATCGAAAGAGAGGATAAGAGTGCCCGCAGGGGTCGCGATCTATTGCCGCGCGAGTGATGAGACCATTGGTGAAATGCGGATACATTACGCGGGTTTCGTGCATCCGATGTTCGGAAAATGTCGAACTGATGGCACACAGGGTACACCGCTGACTTTTGAGGTGAGGGGCCACCAGGTAGATGTGAGCCTCGCAGACGAAGAGAGGCTGGCAAATCTGACTTTTTATCGGATGTCCATGGATCATACGAGGAGAGAGGGAGAGAAGACCTCTTATGACGACCAATGTCTCGAACTATCGAACGTTTTTGGGAAATGGCCTGGAAAACTGAGGAGAAATGACAATGACACAGTTGAGCCAGATTAGCCGACGACAAGAAACGGGAACCCTGTTTCCATTGCAGGGTCAAATTAGAATTGTCGAAATAGGAAAACCAGACGTTGAAGGATGGACTGATCATGTTAAGGTCCTCAGGGAACTAATCACGGCGAACCAAACTATGTACCCTGATATCGACCGCTGGTTCTCCGCGAAGGTCGTGCCCGGCCTTAAGTCCTCAGAGAGGATTGCTTATGTTGCGTATGAAGGCGAGAATCCCATCGCGTCTGCCGTATTGAAGCTCGGCGAGAAATCGAAGTTTTGCCACCTGCGAATTCACGAAGACTTTCAAGACCAGGACCTCGGGCAGATGTTCTTCACGCTAATGACCTTGGAAATCCGGCACCGCGCAAAGGAAGTACACTTCACGCTTCCGGAAAGCCTGTGGTGCAAGAAAAGTGGTTTCTTCAAGTCATTCGGATTTTCAAACGCCACAAAAGCATCGCGCCAATATCGAATAGGTGATGCAGAGCTCATCTGCTCCGCCCCCCTTCACACCGTTTGGTCGGCAGTGCTGAGCAAGGTGCCTGAATTGGTAACCAAGTTCTCCGTGGGAGGACACTCCTTAGGTAGCGATGTCCTGATGAGCGTCAAGCCTAAGTATGCTGAACGGCTTCTTGCTGGGACAAAGTTGGTGGAGATACGCAAGAAGTTTTCGAAGAAATGGTTGGGGCGCCGGGCGGTTTTGTATGCATCACACCCACAGGGTGCTCTTGTGGGTGAGGCAACCATCCATTCGATAACCCTCGGACGACCGGATGACATCTGGTCTCGCTTTGAGACGAGCATCGGGGGTTCATGGGAAGAGTTTAAGGGTTATATAGCCTCGGCCGACGAAGTCTCCGCTATCCAGCTAAGTGATATTCGCCCCTACCGAGCACCAGTCCCCCTAGACCAAGTCGAGTACCTTTTGCAGGAAGACCTCAGACCGCCTCAGTCCTATTGTGAATTGAACATGGAGAAGAACACCCCGTGGGCTAAAGCCGTCTCAATTGCCACTTTGCTCCATGGCAGGTGTGGAGTAATGAGTCGAGGGCTGGCCGTTGTAGCGAATCGCCAATACTAGGATTCCGGCGCGGCCGGCTTGGACCGCAGTTGCGCCAATTCCTGGGCGAGGTACTCCAAACGCTCCATGACTTCGCGGTGCTGCCGCTCCTCTGGAACAGGTTGCTTGGCGAAAAAAGACAGCGTTCCGCCAGGCTCAAGGATGGCACGCTCGACGTCCGAGAGAGAGACAAAGCCCTGCCGGTGCGCGGCGGCTTCGAGTTCCGGCAGGGTAATCAGTTCCCTTTTCAGATGCCGCTGGAGAACTTTCCCCTTTTCGATCAAGACGTCCTCATTGCCTTCCAGCAGACGCTCGAGTCTATTGCGCCCGTAAAGGCTGCGCACGACAAGGTAGTTCACCAGCAGCAGCGTAGCAGCGCCCATCAGCCCCCCCGTCACGCTGTTGTCGTCGCCAATGATGGCATTCTGCACCGTATTCGAGAGGGTCAAGAGCACGACCAAGTCGAAAGGATTCAATTGCGCCAGCTCGCGTTTTCCCGCCAGCCGCAGCGCGACAATGAGAAACGCATAGACGATCAGCGGCCGAAAAATCTTTTCCAGGACGGGTAGTCCCAACACAAACATGTCGAACCAGAGTTTGTCATGCATGGTTCGCTCCTTGTGAGGCAGGCCTGCAAGATACCGGCCCGGCACTGCCGGCCCCGGCATGAAGAAGTCAGGAAGATTCCCGCCGAGCAGATTACCACGGTTTGTTCCGGGTTATGACCCGCCGATGGCTGTTGCGATGAGCCCGGATATCTCATCGCACGGTCGGTTTTACGTGCCCTGCTAGGGCACAAGTAAGACAGGGTAGGGAGAACGGATTGTATTCCGTTCCCCCTCCCTCCGAACCGGACAGGCGGAGCTCCCGCATCCGGCTCTCCCGTTGGTGGTTTTACCTCGATAGGGTATAGGATACAGGTGACAGGGAACAGTAAAAGCCAACCATCCTCCCTCTATTCCCTGTTTCCAGTCACCCCTTCTCTTCTCTGCGCCTCCGCGTCTCAGCGGTGAGAAGATTTTGGAAATCAGTTCACAACTTCGGAACAGCCAGGGTTTGCGCCGCTCTTACACCGGGACCAAGCGCAGGGCATTGCCGGCGAGTATCTTGGCAAGGACGGCGTCAGGCAGGTTCAGTGAAACCAGCAGATCGTACAGCTTATTGTTGAAATCGTCCCGGCCGAAGAACACGCGATCCTGGTAATCGATCAGGAACTTGCGCGTGAAATCCAAGTCGCGGCTGAGCGCCGTATAGCCGGAGCCTCCGGAGAGATCGCAATTGAGGTTGAGAAACTTGTCAAGGTATTCCAGGATGCGGCCTCGGCCCACAATCGGCTTGCCGGTGGGGTGAGCCTTGGGTTCCTGGTCAGCATCGGCGGAAATTTCCCGCCAGAACCCCGGGGCGTGGCCCAGAAACTGGGTATGGGGGCAAAGTCGTAGCGGCGCCTCCATATTCTCAATCCCACCGCCATACCACCATTGCCAGTCACCCGGCACTCCGTGCCGAGGGAAGGTCACGTCCAAGTGAAAAACCACCGGCAGGCCCAGTTCGCCGCAATATCGGAAGAGCCGGATGGCATCGGGATCGTCATAGCGCAAGCGGAGCTTGAATTCACCAAAGACCCGCACCCGGTAGATGTCTACCGCGGCCTTCAGCCGCTGGAGAGCGTGCGGGTCACGGGGGTCCGTGGTGGTCCCGGGAATGAACCGGTCGGGATAGCGCTCGGCAACGTCGATGACGTCGCGGAACGGGATCCCGACACCGGTCGGACTTAGCTTGGCGTAGTAGGCGGTATCGAGTTCACGTTCCGGGATCTCCCAGCTTAACAGCCAAGTTCGCTCGATGCCGGCGGCATCCATGTCCTCGATGATTCGCGCCCCATCGTGCCCGATCCACCGGGGATGATTGTGCGCGTCGATGACCCGATGTTTGGGGGTCCGCTTGCCGTTGTCCTGAGCCGTTTGCACGGCCAAGGCTGCCGGGCCGTCCAAGGCAAGCCCCGCTGCGAGGCCCGCCGCCCCACTCAGTCCCGCCCGCAACATCTCGCGCCGCCCGAGAGTTAGGCGAGTGCCGGATTCGGGTTGTGGGCGCCCGAGTGTAGCCCTATCAGCGGAAATTCGCGCCGCCTCCCGTTCCGTCAAGGCACGGCCGGAAAACTCTTCTGATGACTCGCCTCTTTCCGCGGAATCAGCCCGCAAACTCACAGCGCCCGTCTTGGACGTTTTCATAACGGAAACCCTCTCTGCCGGGATTTGCGTTCCCCAGATCCTAACGAGGATACACCCAGTTGTATCATTTTTTGGCTGCCGGGTGCACTTCTTCATGCCGAGCGCAGAAGCGGTTCTCAGCGAGCGGAATCCGCTGCCCGCAAGACTCTGCGCGCCGAAATGTAGATAGGTGAGGAAGATTCGCTGAGGAGGAGTGCAACGGCGATTTTGCATCGCCGGCTTTTGGGGTTTTGGCTGCCCCCACGTGGCGGTTTGACCTCAGGGCTGTCCCAATTAGCGAAACATTTGGACGCTCGACGCGGCTCCACCGCCCTGCGCTCCGCGTCAATGCCCTGCACGTCGGCGTTTCTCGGCCGGGGGTGGCACCGCGCGCCT
>JBEKAD010000538.1:0-4365 GCA_050018435.1 Terriglobia bacterium | reverse complement strand
CTTGCGAATCTCCCCCGTCTCCTCCTCGATCCAGGCCACCACTTGATTGCGCGTATGCACGTCACATCCGATAAAATGCTGCATGGCTTCGGCTCCTTTCCCGGCTCGCCTTGGTCGTTGAGTACTTCCAAGTCTACCGGATTGGAGCCGATGCCGTTATTCAATCAGAGTTGTCCTTTAACTCCGCGGCCCTTGGCTTTCCCCACAAAGGGTCGCAGACTTAAGCTACAGGCCTGCATTGCAATGCCATAGATTCTTGTTTCTTTGGCAAACGTTCCGCACCTTTTGTAGGGGCACCCCTCGTGGGTGCCCGGGGGCAGGGCAAGCCCAGCCCCTACGAGACGTGTTTGGTTGCGGCTCCGCCGCGCTGTGCTATCCACTGAACACTCGCGGCGGGACAGCGCTGCCGAGCCGCGAAAGAAGATCAAAAGGCAAAGGGCAAAGGTGAAAAGCCCTACGTCCAAGAATCCTTGCCAATTGTGGTCGCTCTGGCGCATGATTCTTGGGTTCTTCATATTTTTGATGGATTGGACTCAGAAACCTTGGTCGGCAGGGTACGCCTATAGAGGGGCCTCGCCATGCGTCTGGTAATCAAGATCGGAAGCAGTATCATTGCCCCGGGTGGCCGGCTCAACCCTTCCCGGGTACGAGCCCTGGTCGACCAACTCGACCTCGTCCATCACGACCATGTCATTGTGACTTCGGGCGCCATTGCCTGTGGCACCTCCGTACTCGGAAGCGATCAGACGCCTTCCCGCGTGATTCGCATGCAGGCCGCCGCCGCCGTTGGCCAGAGCCAACTGATGCACACTTACGAGCAGTTGTTCTTCGGAAAGAAGGTCGTAGCCCAACTGCTGCTTTCGAGCGACGACTTTTCGTCCTCCATCCGTTATCGCAATCTCTGTCACACGGTCGAGGAACTCCTACGCTTGAAGGTGTTACCCATTGTGAACGAGAACGACGTGGTCTCGGTGCGTGAACTGGAAGGCGCCTTTGGGGACAATGACGAACTCAGCGCCCTGCTGGCCGGAGCGGTCAAGGCGGATTGGCTTATTCTCCTGACCGATGTGGATGGCTTCTACCGGTGCAACGACTCGAGTGAATCGAAGCTCATCCGCCGCATCAATCGCATCACCCCTGCCCTGGAAGCCGAGTGCAACGGAAAAGGAGACCTGGGGCGCGGGGGAATGAGCTCCAAACTACGCGCCGCCCGTATTGCCACAGCGGGCGGTACGCACGTCGCGATTGCCAACGGCTGCCAACCCGACGTCATCCCCCTGGTCCTCAAGCACCGAGTGGGTACCTACTTCCCGCCTCAGCGCCGGAAAGGGAAGGCCGAATGAGGGCGGCTACGGCAAGCGAATCCGCATCCACCCAGGAGAGGCTACAGTCTGCCCGCCGGGCCGCGGCGGAGGTGGGCCGTCTTTCGACCAGCCAGAAAAACGCGATCCTGGCGGCCATGGCGGTAGAGATCAATCGCCATCGCGACGAAATCCTGGCTGCGAATGCGGGGGACCTCGCGGCGAGTAACCTCAGCTCTTCGAGTCGCGACCGCCTGCTGCTCTCACCGGCACGCATCGCCGCCATGGAAGAGGCGATTGGCGCTGTCAGGGCCTTGCCCGATCCGGTGGGGGAAGTCCTGGCGGAGTGGACCCGGCCTAACGGCCTGCGCATCCGCAAGGTGCGGGTGCCCTTGGGCGTGGTGGGCATCATCTATGAATCCCGGCCCAATGTCACGGTGGATGCGGTGGCCCTGTGCCTTAAGTCCGGGAACGCCGTAGTGCTGCGCGGTGGACGCGAAGCGGCTGACACCAATGAGGTTATGGTCAAGGTTCTCCAGGCGACTCCCGGAATGCCGGCAGGCGCTATCCAGTTGCTGGACTCCCGCTCGCGCCAGTCCGCCGAGGAACTGATGCGTGCGCGGGGCTTGGTTGACGTGCTGGTGCCTCGCGGGGGGGCCGCGTTGATCAATCGCGTGGTCGAGGAGGCCACGGTCCCGGTGATCGAGACCGGAGCCGGCAACTGCCACGTCTATGTGGACAAAACCGCCGACCTCGATATGGCCGATCACATTGTCATCAACGCCAAAACTCAGCGGCCTTCGGTCTGCAATGCAGCCGAGAAGCTGCTCATTCACCAGGATATTTCAAAGGAATACGTGCCCAGAATCGTGGCGAAGCTTTTGGCCTGCCGGGTGGAAGTCCTCGGGGACGAGCAAACACGGAGCCTGGCAGCGGGGCAGGGTATGGGCGTGGCCGGCGAAGCCGACTGGTACACGGAATACCTGGACCTGCGAATGGCGATCGCCGTGGTTCCCTCTTTGGACGCCGCCATCACTCATATTAATCACTACTCGACTCGGCACTCCGACGCGATTGTGACCTCGGATGAGGCGCGCGCCCGGCGGTTCCTCGATCAGGTGGATTCGGCCGCCGTGTACTGGAATGCCTCCACCCGTTTCACGGATGGCGGCGAATTCGGGTTAGGGGCAGAGATGGGAATCAGCAACCAGAAGCTGCACTGTCGTGGCCCCTTTGGCCTCCCGGAGCTTACTTCGACAAAGTACCAGGTGTTCGGCACGGGCCAAGTGCGGAGCTGATGGGTAGGAACGAGTCTTCTCTCAGGGCTGGCTTCTTGACAATTTGCATGCGCGCCGGTCTCGGGGCGCAATCTCTTCGGATGAAACGGAGAACCTATCACGGTCAGGACGGCCCTGTTTTTTTGTGGATTGTAACGCGGGCAGCGGATTATGATGCGGGGACTCAGGGCGAGCAGTTCCCTGAGGAATTCCACCTCCGGGTGATCAAAAGAAGGAAAGGTGATCTCCAAGCATGATTGTTCTCCACGCCGGGTTTTCGGAAGGCTCTCTGCTGCTGTGGGGCGAGTCGCCTGCGTCTGAAACCCTTTCATCTGCCAGAAGCCGCAAGCCGCCGCGGGTTGCCGAGGGAATTTCCCCGCTCCCTTACGATGCAGGAGCAGGATTGCTCCTCGATGCGGTCGCCGGCGTCTCGGACCTTTCCAAGGTCAGGAAGAAGGACCTTGGGCAAGTCATCGCTTGGCTGCCAACCCGTCAAGGAAAGCCCGCGCCCTCGAGTTCGTTGATCGCGGCGCCTCTTGACTCCACCGGGGACGACCGCTTGGTCCCGTGGGCCGTCACCGCGCTTCCTCTACAAGCCGGAGACTGTCTCGCCCTGCTTTGCGCTTGCGTGGGCCGAGAGCTGCTGAAGCCCGGCGTAGTTTTGGGCAACGACCTCGGGTACTGGGTGGCGGCCATGCGACTCGCCGGCGCACTGGTCGCCCGTCAACAGTTCGTTCCCGCCGTGGTGAAAACCCCGGGCGGCTACCGGGCGTGCTGGAAGCTTGTGATTGCCGGCCCGGATAACAGCCGGGTCCGGCAGCTTGCCGAATCGATGCCGCCGGCGGCGCAGGCCATCAGCCGAGATCCGAATCAGTTACCGTGCTTACCTGCCCAAGCGCTGCTTGCCAATTTCCTGGATCTGGTGGCCGATTATCTCGTGCGCAACGCGGGCAAGGAAATTCCTCCGGCAGGATATGTGGCCGCCAAGCCAGGGGGAAGGACGCCGGGCTATGAAAGTCTTCACGACCAATGGCTGTCTGCGCTGCGCTCTTCGGACGGGTTACTGGAAGGTGAAGAAGCGGAGTTGGCGGCGTTCGCTGCCCAGGTTCGTGAATGGCAGCGGCCGGCACTGGCGCCGGTCTCCGCCGCCTTCCGGCTCTGCTTCCGCCTGGAGGAACCACCGGAGGAAGGCGAACCCGAGGCGCGAAACGATCAGGGCACATGGCAGGTGCGCTATCTGCTCCAAGCGGCCGACGATCCGAGCCTCCTGATTCCGGCCAAAGAAGCCTGGAAACCCAAGCCCACACAATCCGCCCTCTTCAAACGAAATAGCTTCAACGTGCAGGAATATCTGCTGACCTCGTTGGGGCAGGCCGCCGGGCTTTGCCCTCGCATTGAAACGAGTTTGCGCGGGGCGCGTCCGGAAGGCTACGCGCTGGATGCGGTCGGGGCGCACGATTTCCTGACGCAAACCGCGCTCGCCCTCGAACAGAGCGGCTTCGGTGTGATGTTGCCGGCTTGGTGGAGCGGCAAAGGTACGAAGCTTCGGCTGGGTGCGCGCGCGCACGTCAAGAGTCCCACCCTGGCCGGCGGAGCCGGGCTTTCGCTCGAAGACCTGGTGGAATTTCGCTGGGAGATGGCGCTGGGGGATGAGAGCGTTTCTCTGGAAGAGTTGCAGGCGCTGGCCCGCCTCAAGGCCCCGTTGGTCAAGGTGCGCGGGCAATGGGTGCAGTTGACGGGGGAAGAAATTCAGGCGGCGCTGGATCTTTGGAAAAATCGGCCGGAAG
>JBEKAD010000537.1:0-4375 GCA_050018435.1 Terriglobia bacterium | reverse complement strand
GCCGTGGTCGCCACTCTGGCCGGCGCCATCACGATGATTGGGCGCATGCTCATGTATGCCGAAATGTTCGGAGGGTTCGGTGGCGGCGGCCGGGGCAGCAACCGGCGGGGCGGCGCGCTTTCCGCCCTTGCCATGATGATCCTGGCGCCGCTGGCGGCCACCCTAATCCAGCTCGCGATTTCGCGCTCGCGCGAATACGAAGCCGACGCCACCGGCGCGCGGATCACCGGCAATCCGCAGGGTCTTGCTCGTGCCCTCGACAAGATTGACAAGTGGTCAAAGCGCATTCCCATGGATGTCGCGCCCTCAATGGCGCACCTGTACATCCTTCAGCCACTCACATCCGGTGCGATTTTTTCCAGCCTGTTCTCTACCCATCCGCCCATCCGCAAGCGCATTGAGCGCTTGATCGGCCGCGACTTCGTTTAAGCGGCTCGCCAACATTAGCTTCTTCTACGGTTCCCCTTGGCTGCCGGGGGCGGTTCTGTTTCCCATCTCCGGCTCCCAGGGGCAAGGTTGAAACGATCCAACCAGCGGCCACGCTTGCCTGAGCGCATCGAATCACGTTACGATGGAATGGTTCTCCCGGCCCGCGGCGCTGCTGGAGCCTGAAAATTCCAGGCGCGCAAGGTCCAAAGGGTGGCGCGGGAAATCGCGTCGTCTCCCGTGTTTGGAAAGGAGAACGCCGCCGGCTCCAAACACGAGCCGTTTTCTGTTTTCGGGGCGAGTGGAAGGACAGGTACAGAAAAACTATCCGCCCGGCTGGCTGCCAGGGCTGCCACCTTGCCGCCGGGTGTGGCGGAACCATGCTGCGTGATAAATTCGGGCGCGAAATCCACGACTTGCGCATTTCGGTGACGGACCGCTGCAACTTCAGTTGCGTTTACTGCAAGTCTGCCGACCCGAAGAACTATTTCCCGCACCGCGACCTGCTGACCTGGGAGGAATTCCTGCGCCTCAGCCGCGTCCTGGTGGGTTTGGGGATACGCAAGATTCGCGTGACCGGTGGTGAACCGCTGTTGCGCGAGGGCGTGGTAGATTTCATCGCGCGCCTCCGCCACATCGACGGGCTGGCGGATGTGGCACTGACCACCAACGGATACCTGCTGCCGGAGATGGCGCGGGAGCTTGCCGCCGCTGGGGCGCCACGCGTCACCGTCAGCCTGGATTCAACGCACCCGGAAAAGTTCGCCAGGATCACGCGGACGCCGCGCTCCTACGAAAAAGTGATGGCCGGCATTGACGCTGCTCTGGAAGTGGGTTTGCGCCCCGTGAAGGTGAACATCGTTCTGGTGCGCGGCTTCAACGCCGATGAGATTGTGGAATTCGCGCGCCTGGCGCGCCGCCGCGATATTGTGGTGCGTTTCATCGAGTTCATGCCGCTCGACGCCGATCATGGCTGGAAGCGCGAGTTGGTGGTAACGGCAAAGGAAATTGTGGGCGCCATCCAGCCCGTGTTTCCGCTCGAGGAAATTCCGCGTCACTCGCCCAGTGAAACCGCGCTGCGCTATCGTTTCGCGGACGGCCAAGGCGAGATCGGCATCATCGCGCCGGTTTCGATCCCTTTTTGCGGGCAGTGCAGCCGCATCCGGGTGACGGCGGACGGCAAACTGCGCACTTGCCTCTTCTCGCTGCGCGAGCACGATGTGCGCCACCTGGTCCGCAACGGTGCCACCGACCACGACATCGCCAGGTTTATGGAAAAGGTGGTGCACCAGAAGGAGCCCAGCCACCGGATCAACGAGCCGGATTTCGTTCAGCCTTCGCGTACCATGGTTTACATTGGGGGGTAGGCGCTCGGGACTCGGGATTCGGGATTCGGGACTCGGGGCTCGGGGTTAGGGATTGGGGATTCGGGCGGACCTACGAACGCTGGAGATGGTTCGTCTGATTACATGGACGCGTGACGAAAAGCGGACACGAATCCCGAGCCCCGAATCCCGTGTCCCGTGTCCCGAATCCCGTGCCCCGGGTCCCGGTTCTTACGCTAAAATAGAAGCAGGGCAATTATGGCCACGGCAACTATAGAAATGCTCCTCGCGACCTACGTTGATCTCTCGGCGCAGGAGCTTGACGAGCGCATTGCGCGGGCCAAGGACGAACTCGGCTCGCGGCTGGTGATTCTGGGGCATCATTATCAACGCGATGAGGTGGTGAAGTTCGCCGACTACCGCGGCGATTCGCTGCGCCTTTCGCAGCTCGCTGCCCGCCGTCGCGAGGCCGAGTACATCGTTTTCTGCGGCGTACACTTCATGGCGGAGAGCGCCGACATTCTGAGCGGCGATCACCAGACGGTGATTCTCCCTGACCTGCACGCCGGCTGCTCCATGGCCGACATGGCGAACCTTGAGCAAGTGGAGGTTTGCTGGGAAACGCTCACGGCGGTGAATAGCGGCAAGGTCGTGCCCGTCACCTACATTAACTCCACCGCGGCCATCAAGGCTTTTGTGGGGAGGAACGGTGGCGCTGTTTGCACCTCCTCCAACGCCCGCAAGGTTATGGAGTGGGCGCTTGCGTGCGGGGAAAAGGCCTTGTTCCTGCCCGATGAGCACTTGGGCCGCAACACGGGCTACGGGCTGGGAATTCCCCTCGATAAGATGGCGGTATGGAATCCGGGGGAAGAAAACGGCGGGCTCACGGACAGCGAGATTGCCGGAGCGCGGATTTATTTGTGGAACGGCCACTGCTCCGTCCACCAGCGTTTTCACCCCGAACACGTGGAGCGCGTGCGCAAGGGCCATCCGGGCATTCGGGTTATCGCGCACCCCGAATGCTCCTGGGAAGTCTGCCAAGCGGCCGATGAAGTGGGCTCGACGGAATACATTTTAAAGCGTATCGTGGAAGCTCCCGTGGGGAGCGCGTGGGCCGTGGGCACAGAAATTCACATGATTCGCCGTATGGCCCAGGAGCACCCTGAACAGCTCGTGGTTTCGCTCGACGACTGTGTTTGCATGTGCAGCACCATGTTTCGGATCTCGCCCCAGCATCTTTGCTGGACGCTCGAAAGTTTGCGGTCCGGCCAGGTGGTCAACCGCGTCAGCGTTGATGCCGAGACCAAACGCTGGGCGCTGGATGCCCTGAATCGCATGTTGGAGATCAAGTAGCCGACAGCTTACAGCTAACAGCCGACAGTTAGCATAAACCACCGGCTGTGGGTTGTGCGCAGTCAATGCCGGTCCCAACATGCGGGGAAGACACTCAACTGAATACGGTGTCTACCGGCTGTTATACAGAGCGACATAAATGATGCAGGATTCGGCGGTAGCGCCGGGCTTTAGCCCGGCATGTGCCGCCCTAAAGGGCGGCGCTACTTATGTCGCTCTGTATAGCTGTGAGCTGTCAGCTCAATATGGCCGACAAATATTTTGATCTTCGAGAAGCGGAAGAGCTTCTGCAAACAATCGCGCCGTGGTTGGAGGAGGCGCGGAACGTGAAGCAGAAGATCGAGGCCTTCAAGAACGAATTGACGCAGGTCGCGTCACGCATCATGGTGTTGGGCGGCACTTTCCCTCCCCTGGCTGATCTGTTGCGGAAAAAATCCGAGCACGACAAGGCGGTCGAGCACCTGGTTGAAATCGTCAACCGCATTCAGGAAACCGGCGTCCTGGTGAAGGATCTTGACGTCGGCTTGGTGGATTTTCCCAGTCTGCTCGAAGGAGAAGAAATTTACCTGTGCTGGAAACTCGGTGAAGATCACATCGCCTTCTGGCATAGCATCGACGAGGGATTCACTGGCCGCAAGCCGCTCGACGAACCCGGCACAGGGCGCACACCGCCGCAAGGTCCCCGGCTACAGTAAGGCAGTAAGCAGTAGGCAGAAGGAGGTCAAGGGTTAGAACAGGGGGGACTTGCCACGTGCAACTGGCCCCTCGCCACTGTTCACCAGATGGCTCGATGACCCGATCACAAGATGGCTCGATCATGAGGACGATTCTTTCTATCGATGAATTCGAAAAGCTCCCAGAGCCGGAGCAGGGCGGCGGCTATGAGCTGGATGAAGGAGAACCCGTCTACGTGTCCCCCAACAGCCTGGAGCAATTCCGGATTATCTACCGACTTTATTCGCTACTGAGTGACTGGGCGCAGACCAACAACCGAGGCTTGGTCGCCGCCGACACTTGGATCGAGCTTGCCCCAGGTGTGGTCCGTGCCCCGGACGTTGCGTACGTCCCGCGCGAGCGAATTGCCAATCTTGATCCCAAGCACGCCTTGAAAGTCGTTCCGGCGTTGGCAGTGGAGGTCCTTTCGGCGTATAACACGGCGCGTGAGATGAGCCGGAAGATTCAGCAGTATCGCGATGCTGGCATCGAATTAATCTGGGTGGTTGACCCGGAGAAGTGCGAGGTCGACATTTATAGCTCACTCCCCCTGAAGA
>JBEKAD010000536.1:0-4393 GCA_050018435.1 Terriglobia bacterium | reverse complement strand
TCCTTGGTGGCATCGCATCCCTTGGGAGGGACCACCTCTACCAGGACGGGAAACTCCTGCCGCGCCAGCTTCCCCGCCAAGCGCGAGCGGCTGGCCACGGGGACCGGAGGCAAGGTGTGGCCGGGCCGCGCCATGACCTCCACCAACCCGCGCGCCCGTTGCGGGCTCAATGAGCGCAAGGCGGTTTTGATGGCTTTGATGTGCTCAGGAGTCGTGCCGCAGCATCCCCCCACCAGGCGCGCGCCCGTTTGGATAAATCGCCGCGCGTAGCTCGCCATGTATTCGGGCGAGCAGAGATAAAGGTTGCGGCCCTCGACGGTGCGCGGCATTCCCGCATTGGGCTGCGCGGAAAGCCTTTTCTCCGTCACCGCCGCAATGCGCTCCAGCGTTTCCTGTACGGCAGCAGGGCCGACGCTGCAATTGACGCCGATCAGGTCCGCACCCCACTCGTCGAGCGCCCGCGCGAAGTCTTCCGGCAGCGTTCCGGTCGGCGTGCTGCCATCGGCCTGGACGGTCATCTGCACGATGACGGGAAATTGGCCTACCTCCCGCGCGGCCCGCAGCGCCTGGTGCGCCTCGTTCAAATCCATCATCGTCTCGACGATAATCACATCGACGCCTGCTTCCACCAGCGCCGTAATTTGCTCGCGAAACGCGGCTCGCGCCTCATCCCGGGAGGTGAGGCCCAGCGGCTCCAAACGAACCCCCAGCGGACCCACCGCGCCTGCCACGTACAGGTCGTCACCGGCAACTTCCCGCGCCAGGCGTGCCCCTGCCAGGTTAATTTCGCGCACCTTCTCGCCCAGACCGAATTTTTGCAGGCGAAATTGGTTGGCCCCGAAGGTGTTTGTCTCGAGCACCTCCGCCCCGGCCTTGACGTACGCCAAGTGGACCTCTTTGACGAGTTGCGGCATCGCCGCGTTCAGCTCGTCATAGCAGCGGTTCAGGGAGATGCCTTTCGAATACAGCATCGTCCCCATGGCCCCGTCACACACCACGGGCCGCTTATCGATTCTCCCCAGGAAAGGTTCGCGCATCCCTAAACGAGTCTAGCATAACTGTTTGGGAGCGGGACGGAACGTAATGGGTAGAGGGCAAATTCTGAATTACGGGTAGTGGGTCAGTTTGGCCAATCTCCAGCATGGGCGATTTTCGTTCCAAATCCGCCTTAAGTGGTAGATGGGCCTGACCGCACGCGCCGCTTGGTAGAGCAGGCAAGATCATGAGGATGATACTTGCGGTGATTTAGCGGCCTTGTCCAGAATGCGGTCCAGGCTTCGGACTTCCGGGCCTCCTTCGCAGTTCGCCGTCAAACTGATAAACGCCCCCGGCAGCGGCCTCTAAATCCACTTGCCGGCCTGCATATAGGACGCGCACGGGCCTGGCTGCACTGGCTCGCAAGGTTGCTCTGAGCAGCTTGCCGCCGCGCCAGGTCAGGTCCACCTCGAGACCACCTCGCGCCCGCAGTCCGGTAACCTTGCCGTCCGGCAACGCGGACGGCAACGCGGGAAGCAGGCGGACTACGGCAGCTTCTCCCGTCTGGGCCGGCGTCAGGCTGAGCGGCGTCGCCGCCGGGTCATTGCTCTGCAACAGCATCTCCGCAATGCCGGCCGTAGCCCCGAAGTTGCCATCGATCTGAAACGGAGGATGGGCGTCGAACAGGTTCGGGTAGAGCCCGGCGTGATCGCCAGTTCCCTCCCGCGCGGGATGAATGAGCAGTTGGAGGATACGCCACGAGTGATCTCCGTCGAGCAGGCGCGCCCACAGATTGACCTTCCATCCCATTGACCATCCCGTCGCGGCGTCGCCACGAAATTCGAGCGATTTTTTTGCCGCCGCGAACAAGTCGGGAGTGCCGGACGGCGTTATTTCTCCGCCGGGGTAAAGTCCCCAGAGATGCGAAACGTGGCGATGGGTGTTCTTCGGATCGTCCTTGTCCTCGAGCCATTCCTGCAACTGCCCGTATCGTCCGATCTGGTTCGGCGCAATGCGCCCGCGCTCGTCCATAAGCTGTTGCCGCAGGTCCGCATCGACATCCAGAATCCGGCTGGCGGCAATCACCGCGCCGAACAGCCCGCGCACAATCTGGTGATCCATCGTCGGACCCATCACCAGGCCGCCCTGCTCGGGGGAACAACTGGGTCCGCTGATCAGCCATCCTCTTCGGGGATCTTCGACAAGGGCATCCAGGAAGAACAGTGCGGAGCCTTTCATGATGGGGTAGGCAGTGGCCCGTAGAAACTCCTGGTCGCCGCCAAACAGGTAATGCTCCCAGAGATGCTGGGACAGCCATGCGCCTCCGGTTTGCCAGATGCCATGGTTGGAGGCATTGATGGGCGCTGTTCCTCGCCAGAGGTCGAAGTTGTGGTGCAGCACCCAGCCGCGCGCGCCGTAGTGTTCCTGTGCCGTGTCCGCGCCGGAAATCGCCAGATCCTCGAGTGCTGCGAACAGAGGCAGATGACACTCGGCGAGGTTGGTGACTTCCGCCGGCCAGTAGTTCATCTCCGTATTGATGTTGCAGGTGTACTTGCTGCCCCAGGGCGGATGGTTCGAATCGTTCCAAAGCCCTTGCAGCGTTGCCGGCTGCCCGCCCCTGCGGCTGGAAGCAATCAACAGATAGCGGCCGTATTGGAAAAGAAGCGCGACCAATTGCGGGTCGCTGCGAGTTGCAAAATCGCGGATGCGTTCGTCGGTTGGCTGCGCGGCGGAAGGCGTGCTGCCGAGATCGAGTCTGACTCGCGTGAAGAGCTTGCGGTAATCGGCCACGTGCGCGGCACGCAGGCTTTGCCAGGTCTGACCCGTAAGGGCCGCAAACGCCGCGTCGTTACGCGTTTCCGGATCGCCGGAGACGTCCCGGAAACTCTGGAAGTTGGTCGCCGCCATGAGAATCAGGACGGCGGAATCCGCGCCGCTGACGACAATGCGATCGCGCTCGAGTTTTCGTTCGCCCCTCTGGGCAAGCACCCGCAAGCGTACTCCAAATCGGATGGCCGATTCGGCGACGCCGCCGGCCATGGACAACTCGCCGCCCGGAAGCCCGGTGATGGAAGCGCCCGCATGCGCGGATTGTAGAGTCGCCGAGAACGTGAGCTTCCCCGGCCGCGAGGCCGACAGTCGGATGACGATGGCCTGCGCCGGCCAGCTCGCCAGCGCTTCCCGGCGGTACTCGACTCCATCGACGGTGAAACGGGTCGTCGCCACGGCGCTCTCGAGATTGAGTTCGCGCCGGTACCCGGAGACGCCCTGCTCCGGTACATCCGGGAATTCGAGCAGCAGATCGCCAAGCGCCTGATATTCGCTCTGGGTCAGCGGCACGCTCATGAACTCGCGCATGGCGAGCGCTTCCGCTTCCGCTTGTTTGCCTTCAAACAGGAGCTTGCGCAGCGCTCCGAGATACTGCACTGCGCCGACGTGCGCATAGCTGTGCGGACGGCCACGCCACACCGTGCCTTCGTTGAATTGAATCCGCTCACGGCGCGTGCCCCCGAAGACCATCGCGCCCAGTCGTCCGTTCCCCAGGGGAAGCGCCTCCACCCAGGCACTCGCCGGCTGCCGGTACCACAGCGACAGCGGGGCGCGCGAATAGGTTTCGACGCCCAGAGCGGAAGCCGCCAGCGTCAAGACGAACCCCATGGACAGAATCTGTTTGTGCATTTGATCTCCAATGCGGCCCCTGGCGGGGCCTCCCCCGGTCCTATCATTTTGCTGTTCAGCGCCTCTGCGTCTCTGCCGTAAGACGATGACCTTCAGCTCTCCAACGCCTTCCGGCAATACGCATAGCACTTTTTGACCTCGGCGACCGTGTCGAGGCCCGGGTAGTATTTGTTGTATTCGTATTCGATGTTGGCGGGAATCTTCCAATGGTTATCACGCAATAGCCGCAGCACTTCCACGATGGGCGTGTCGCCTTGGCCGAAAGGATAATCCTTTCCGTGATCCTTCTTCCGGTCCTTGATGTGCAGCGTCACGATCCTGGCGTGGTGCTCGCGAAGAAAAGCGACGGGGTCCTGATTCGCGGCGGTGAAGTGGCCGATGTCGAGATTGATCCTGGCGTAGGGCGATGTTCCCTTCAGCGCGCGTTCAAAACTTTCCGCGGTTGACAACTCTTCCGGATCGGAGGTCACATCATGATTGTGGTAGCCCACCATGATTTTGTATTTCTGGGCGTACTTATCGATGCGCGGGACCATATGGATTTTCGTGGAAGTCGTCATGCAATCCAAGCCCAGCGCCTGGGTCATTAGAAAACCTCGCTCGATCATCTCATTGGTTAATTCCGGGCGGAAAATGTACCCATTCGCGGAAAGGCTAATACCCGCATCATCGAACTTCTTGCGAGCTTCTTTGAAGAAGCTCATCGGCGCATCGAGCCGCCACTGGTTGACGTCCGGCC
>JBEKAD010000535.1:0-4401 GCA_050018435.1 Terriglobia bacterium | reverse complement strand
GTTCGCCCCTTTGGGGCTCGATTGGGCATCAGCAGCATCAGCACCCCCGGTGTCCAGCAAAAGATGTGGGACACGATCAGTTGGGGGAGAGGGGGGACCGCAAGGCGGTGGGTGAGGGGGTCAAACGCCTGTGCGCAGCGCACGACTCAACTTACAGCCTTCTGCTTACTGCCTACTTTTTCCCCGAATCCCGAGTCCCGAACCCCGAGTCCCTACGTCAGCTCCCACTTCACCGGTCGCGTCCCGCGCCGTGCGCGGACCTTGCCTTGCTCTTCCAGGCGATCCATGTGCCCTTTCACGGGAAACATCGCAAGCAGCCAGGATTCAGGCGGCCAATCGCCTACCGCGTTCGCAACGGCGTCCACCAACTCTTTCATGGTGAGTCCGGCGCGGTTCTTTTCCAGGCTGGTCAGGATGACGCGGTCCAGAAATTCCACCGTCTGTCGCGACTCGGCGATGAAGTCGCGAATTTCCTCGCCGCGCATGATCGGCCAGTGGCCCGAGTAGAGCGCGTCAATGGGCAAGTGTTCGAAGTAGCGGAGCGTCGAAAGGTAGATGTCCACGTAGTAGTAAGTCACGGGGATGGCCAAGCCTCCCGTGGATTTCGGGCATCCGCGACCATGAATGGCGTCGCCCACAAAGGCTGTCCTGTGCAGCGGGTCGTATAGCGCCAAGTGGCCGTGGGAGTGGCCCGGCACATGAAGGACTTCCAGAT
This sequence comes from Terriglobia bacterium, assembly GCA_050018435.1. Taxonomy (GTDB): domain Bacteria; phylum Acidobacteriota; class Terriglobia; order UBA7540; family UBA7540; genus Bog-366. Next base: position 3,686 of record JBEKAD010000535.1, on the reverse strand, counting down.
GCCAGGCGTCACTCAAGCGAATGATCTCTCCCCCGGCGAAGCAGAGGTCCATCTGGCGGGCCTTGCCGGCGTCGGGCGCGGGGTCAGGGTCGAAGCCCATGTCATGATCGGCGCGGAGAAAGTTATAGCGAATGTCGTACAGAGCGCGGGGGTCTTCCACGAGGGCGCGGTCGGCGGCGCCGCAACTGAGCCACGTGCCGGGCGACGTGCGCTTGATGGCATCGTTGCCGCCTTGATGGTCGGTGTCGGAGTGGGTCGTCACCGCGAGCGTCAGGCGCTGGGGACTGAGTTGCAGCGCATCCATGTAGGGAAAGACGACCTTCTCGGGTGTCTGCGCGATGCCCGTGTCGACCAGCACCGTGTTATCAGCGACAAAGAGATACTGAAAAAGGTTCCGGCCTGCAAACAGGGATTGGATTTGATAGATTTGGGGATACAGTTCCATGCGCAACTCCCATTGGGGGATGAGTGGGATACTACCATCAGGTGGAAGGAGCGCGTCAACAGAAAGCAGCAAGCCCGGCCCGGCAGTGCAATTTTGCCTTTCCTTTCCCCCCCAAATGTCGTCGGCTCTACACATCCGAGTCCCGCGAAGCGGGAAAAGGTGAGTAGCCGTAGGTGAAACCTACGGAAAGAGAAGCTACGAGATATTTCCGGCCCTGGAGGGGCCGAACTTTCGTGGGTCAACCCCGTTGGGGTTGGGAGGTCGAGCGAGCATTGCTATCCGTAGGTTTCACCTACGGCTACTCACGGTTGGCCCCTGCCGGGGCCTGCCTCAAGCCAAGCTACAAGCTTCCCACCGGGCCAATCTTTTCCCTCTTGCGCTCCGCCACGCTCTCAGGGATGATGTTCGACCGACGGCTCGGATCACTTTTGCGACCGTCGTCAGTCAATATAGCCGGTGGAGAGCATACACTGGGAAGGCGATGCAGGCGCGATCCGGGCAGAATGGCTGCCTACTGCTTACTGCCGACTGCCTACTTGTTGGCTGCGCCAAAACCGGGTCAGGGAGGCCCTTATGTCCAAAGACAAGTTTGCGTTGGGGATTGACTACGGAACGGAATCATGTCGCGCGGTAGTCGTGCGGGTGCGCGATGGAAAACTCCTGTCGTCGTCGGTGGTTCCTTACCCGGACGGCGTCATTGACGAGCGGCTGCCGGGCGGCCCCAAGCTGGAACCTGACTGGGCGCTTCAGAATCCCCTCGACTATTTATACGTTCTCGAGAAAGCAGTGCCCAAAGCCCTGAAGGATGCCAAGGTGAAAGCTGAGGACGTGATTGGCATCGGCACCGACTTCACTGCCTCCAGCCCTATGCCCGCCAAGGCTGACGGTACCCCTCTCTCCGCGGTCCCGAAATATCGCAAGACTCCGCACGCGTACGTCAAGTTGTGGAAACACCACGCCGCGCAACCGGAAGCGAATCGCATCAACGAAGTCGGCCGCGAGCGCAACGAGGAATTCATTCGTATTTACGGCGGAAAGTATTCCTCGGAATGGTTTTTCTCAAAACTCTTGCAGGTGGTGGACGAAGCGCCCGGCGTTTACGACGCCATGGACCGCTTCATTGAAGCCGGCGACTGGCTGGTTTGGCAACTGACCGGCGAAGAGAAGCGCAACACCTGCACGGCCGGTTACAAAGGCATGTGGGTGAAAGGCCAGGGATTTCCCTCGCCCGATTTCTTCCGCGCGCTGCATCCACGCATGGAGAATGTCATCGCGGAAAAGGTGGGCGAAGAGTACTTTCCGCTGGGCGCCAAGGCCGGTGGTCTCACTGCCTTCTGGGCGAAGAAGACCGGCCTCAAGGAAGGTACGCCGGTCGCCACCGGCAATGTGGACGCCCATGTGGCGGTGCCGGCATGTACGGTGACGCAACCCGGTTCGCTGGTCATGATCATGGGCACGTCGATCTGCCACATGCTGCTGGGCAAAGAGCGGCAGATGGTGGAGGGTATGTGCGGCACCGTCGAGGACGGCATCGTCCCCGGCCTGTGGGGTTACGAGGCGGGGCAATCGGCGGTCGGAGATATCTTTGCCTGGTTCTTCGAGCATGGGGTACCGGATTACATCCATCGTGAAGCGCGCAAGATGAAGGCGCCGTTCCAAGTGGCGCTGGAAAAACGCGCGGGCGCGCTCAAGCCGGGTGAGTCAGGCCTTGTGGCCCTCGACTGGTGGAACGGCAACCGCTCGGTTCTGGTGGATGTGGATTTGACCGGCGTGCTCCTCGGCATGACGCTCGCCACACGGGCGGAGGAAATCTATCGTGCTCTGATCGAGGCCACAGCCTTCGGCACGCGCACGATTATCGAGGCGTTCGAGTCGAAGGGCATCACCGTGAACGAACTGGTGGCGTGCGGCGGCTTGCCGGAGAAGAACCACCTCCTGATGCAGATTTATGCGGACGTCACGGGGCGCGAAATCAAGCTGGCAGACCCCCTCCAAACCTGCTCGGCGTTGGGAGCCGCGATGCACGGGGCTGTAGTGGCGGGGCGCGCCGCCGGCGGTTACGATTCTATTGTGGAAGCTGCCCGGCAGATGGCAAGGGTGCAAAAGCTGACCTTCAAGCCGCACGCCAAGTGCCACGCGGTCTACGACCAGCTTTATGTGGAATACCACACGTTGCACGATTACTTCGGCCGCGGCGGAAACGACGTGATGAAGCGGCTCAAGGCTTTGCGAAGGGAAACTTCGAAGTAATTGGTGATTTGTGATTGATGATTTGTGATTGCTCAGCGTGACTTTGTGATTGTCCACGAGAATTGAAAGACTTGCCAATCACAAATCACCAATCGCAAATCACCAATACTGTGGACCACGGACAAACCCTCATGCCCCCACTCGAACAACTTCGGCGCGAGGTCTACGAAGCCAACCTCGGGATCTGGCGCGGTGGCTTGGTGACCATGCACAGCGGCAATGCCAGCGGCATCGACCGCAAACGCGGTTTGGTGGTGATCAAACCGAGTGGCATGGACTACGACCCCATGCGGCCCGCGGACATGGTGGTGACGGACCTCGAGGGCCGCAAGCGGCGGGGCAAGTGGAACCCCTCCGTGGACTTGCCCGATCACCTTTACATCTACAAGCACTGCCCGGAAGTGGGCGGCATTATCCATACCCATTCCAATTACGCCACAAGTTTCGCGCTCTTGCGCATGTCGATTCCAGCGTATTTGACCGCCATTGCCGATGAGTTCGGCGACGAAATTCCTTGCGCGCCGTACGTGGATAATCAGGCCGACCATATCGGCCAGGCGATCATTCAATATAGGAACAGAGCGCCGGCGATTCTCATGGGCCAGCACGGCGCCTTTGCCTGGGGGCCGACGCCGCGCGCGGCGGTGAAAGCGGCGGTGATGCTCGAAGATGTCGCCAAGACCGTTCACCTAGCCCTGCTCCTCGGCAAACCCACTCCCCTCCCGCCTGAGGAAGTGAAGAAGTGGTGGGATCGCTACCACACGTGGTATGGCCAGCCGGGTAAGAAAGCTTAGTGCGGAGGTTATCGACAAGGGGCTTTACGCGCCTCGTGCCAAACGCATAGGATTGGGCCTACCTTTTTCAGGTCAGCATTTTCAGGCGAGTCTCGAAAACGCAGACTGTAAGGATTTTTCGATCAGATAGATGCTGCACTATTGAGGAAATGTCATGAACTTATCCCTCTCGTTTCCCTTGGCCCTGCTGTGGTTGG
>JBEKAD010000534.1:0-4403 GCA_050018435.1 Terriglobia bacterium | reverse complement strand
ATGAAAACAAATCGAAGGTCACGGGAAACCGCCTTCGAGGCGGCCCCACTCATCAAGCCACCCGCTTTGCGGGGGGTGTCTAACTTCCAGGGGGGCCAATGAGTTTGTTACCCAGAAATAAGGAGGTGTGAAGTGGTGGTGACAAAGCAGCTTTCCGTGATGGTGGAGAACAAGCGTGGCGCCTTGGCGGGGCTCTGCTCCAGGCTGGCGGAGAAAGCCGTGAACATTGTGGGCTTGATGGTTCCGGAACAGGAGGGAGTGGCGCCGATTCGCCTGGTCGTAAACAATAGCGACGCAGCCTGCAAAGTGCTTGAGGCGATGGGGCTGGAGTTTACGGAAGAGGATGTGCTGGCCGTGCAGGTCTCAAATCGCCCGGGGGCATTGGGGAAACTGACACGCAAGCTTGCCGATAACAACCTGGATGTCAAGTACGCATACGCCACGATCGCCAAAGGGGTGGACAAGGCCACGGTGATTCTCGCCCTGTCGGAACCCTCGGGCATGGCTAAGCTTCTATAATCGCACCGAGTAATACGTTATGGGGTAAAGTAAAAGGCGAACATGATCGTGGGCGCGCCGCGGGTCGTCCCGTCATTTCGCTTTCTGATTGACGGGGGAAAGGCCCTGCGTAGGCCAGGCGAAATCGTGGAATTCGCCGGTGTGGTCAAACCCGCCCAGAGGGATGGGTTGCGAAGGTTCGGCGGGAATGCCCGTGCCGCGGACGTACGCCAGCACCTCGGCTTCGTGGATGCGCGATGCATCATATTCGATGACCAAGTCATGACCTTCGAAGGAGAGTCCGCGCATTCCGTAAACCGTGGAGAGCCGCGAGAGATGCTCAAGATCCTTGGGGCTTAATTCCTTCTTCACCTCAAACCGAGTTTTCAGGAAGGTCATTGGACTCACCTCTCCACGTGTCAGGTGCCAAGTGTCGGGACCGAAATTCGAAACTTGAAACTCGAAACTCGACGCATTGCTGGCGAGTTTCGAATTTCGATTTTCGAGTTTCGTCATATCGCGGCGTTCCGCAGCCGCAGGGCATTGGTGATGACCGAGACCGAGCTAAAGGTCATGGCCGCCGCCGCGAGCATCGGGCTCAAACGCCAACCCAGCAGAGGGTAGAGCACGCCTGCCGCCACCGGCACCGTCACCATATTATAGACGAAGGCGAAGAATAGGTTTTGCCGGATGTTGCGCAGCGTGCTCCGGCTCAGCCGGCGCGCGCGGGCAATGCCGCGCAGATCGCCTTTGACCAAAATAATCCCCGCGCTTTTTATGGCGATATCTGTGCCGGTTCCCATGGCGATGCCGACGTGCGCTTGCGCGAGCGCCGGCGCGTCGTTGATGCCGTCGCCGGCCATGGCTACGATGCGGCCCTCCGACTGAAGCTGTTTCACGATCTCGCCCTTGCGTGCCGGTTGGATTTCCGCCTCAAAAGCATCGATTGCCAATTGGCGGGCCACGGCTTCCGCCGTGCTGCGGCTATCCCCCGTTAGCATGACGATGCGCAGGCCTTCCTGATGGAGAAGCCGGATGGCTTCGGGTGTCGAAGTCCTGATGGGATCTTTTACTGCGAGCACTCCCGCGGGCCGGAGATCGACAGCGAGGAAAACGGCGGTAGATCCACCGCGACGTAGTTCCTCAGCCTCACGCAGCAAACTGCCGGGAGAGATCGCGAGCGACTCAAAAAGGGCGGTGTTCCCGAGCGCCACGGCCTTGCCCTCCACAGAGCCGGTCACGCCTTGGCCAGTGAAAGAACGGAAGTCGTTGACCTCGGAAAGGGCGAGAGAGCGCTCTTCCGCGGCGGCAACAAAGGCGTCGGCCAGGGGATGCTCGCTGCCGCGCTCCAAGCTTGCGGCGAGGCGTAGCAGTTCCAAATCGGTGCAGCCTGGTTGGGGCTTGATGGCGGCGAGGCGCGGTTTGCCCTCCGTTAGCGTTCCGGTTTTGTCGATGACCAACGTATCCACTTTAGCGAGAACCTCAAGGGCCTCGGCGTTCCGGATGAGCACGCCTGCCGTTGCCCCTCGTCCCGTGGCAACCATGATGGATATGGGCGTGGCCAGCCCCAAAGCGCAAGGGCAGGCGATGATCATCACGGCAACGGCGTCAATCAGCGCGTGGGCGAGGCGTGGCGGCGGGCCGAAGATCGACCAGGTGGCAAACGTGAGCGCGGCGATGCCTACCACCACTGGGACGAAATAGGATGCCACGACGTCGGCCAGGTGCTGAATGGGTGCGCGACTGCGCTGTGCTCCGCTGACCATCGCCACGATTTGCGCCAGCAGCGTTTCACTGCCGACGCGCTCCGCGCTCATCACGAAGCCTCCCGTACCGTTCACCGTGCCGCCCGTGACGCGGTCCCCGGCTCTCTTTTCCACGGGAATGGGTTCACCCGTCACCATCGATTCATCCACGGAGCTCGCGCCTTCGAGCACGCTCCCGTCCACGGGAATCTTTTCGCCGGGACGCACGCGCAGGCGGTCACCGCGATTAACTCGGTCCAGAGGAACGTCCTCCTCGCCGCCGTCGGCGCGCAGCCGGCGGGCAGTTTTGGGTGCCAGCCCCAGCAAGGCTCGCAGCGCGCTGCTGGTGCGGCTGCGCGCGCGTAACTCGAGCACTTGCCCCAGAAGAACCAGCGTCGTAATGGCGGCGGCGGCCTCGAAATACACGGGGACTTCGCCGGAAGAGAGCCGGAAAGATTGTGGAAAAATTTGGGGGAACACCGTGGCGAGAAGGCTGTAGAGGTAGGCCGTACCCGTACCCATGGCGATGAGCGTGAACATGTTGAGACGGCGGTTGGCGACAGATGCCCAGCCGCGCTGGAAGAAAGGCCAACCTCCCCAGAGAACCACCGGAGTTGCAAGAACCAACTCGAGCCAGGCAAGCCGCCTCGGGGCAATGGTGCGCCCGAGGGATTGCTCCCCCAGCATGTCTGACATTGCCAGGACGATCAGCGGCGCGGTCAGCGCCAGGCTGATCCAGAATCGCCGCGCCATGAGGCGGAGTTCCGGGTTGGTTTCCTCTTCCTGCGTAACGGTAAGGGGTTCGAGCGCCATGCCGCACTTGGGGCACGCGCCGGGGCCGCGCTGGCGGACCTCCGGATCCATCGGGCAAGTGTAAATGGCGCCGGGATCCGCTGCCGGCGTCGTGATGCGGGCGGAGCGCGGGGCGAGAAAAAGTTCGGGGTTGGCCTGGAACTGCTCCCGGCAGGATTCGTTACAAAAATAGAATTGCTGGCCCTGGTATTGATAGGAACCCGCTGCGTCTTCGGGTGTTACCTCCATGCCGCATACAGGGTCGATCACGCCATCGTACCTCAAAGCGATAATATGCCAGCTTGGCGCTAAGCGACAAGTGATGCTTACTGAACTGCGGGGGCCCCTATGTTAGAATCGCGAGAGTGCAGAAGCATAGAGAAGGAGGGCTGATGGCGAAAAAAACTGAGATTCCGAAAGCGGCGGAGAATATTGACCCCGCGGTGGCGGCAACGCTGACGGGGATTATCTATCAGGCCAAACTGTTTAACCGGCAGGCAAAGGTCAACGTGCCCGAGGAAGAAGTGGTGGTCGAAGTCATCAGCCTCTGGCGAATCGTGATGGAGGCCTTAAGTTCCGGATCGGTTCCCGGGATCAACGCCTAGGGACTGCCAGGTGATCGCCGGGAGTCGTCACGCTAGCGGTTGGGCCCGCGGGCGAGGTCCAGGACGAAATTCTGGATGCGGGGGTCATCCCAGTCGGTGGCGTTCGCCACTCTTTCCGCGACCAGTCCGCGCCGGTCCAATATGTAAGTTTCCGGAAATTGAAACGTGCCATAGCGGGCCGCCAGCGAGCGGTCCGGGTCGCGCCCTACAGGATAGGAGAGGTGATTCCTCTGAATGAAATCCTGAAGCGCCTTTTGATCCTCGTCGACGCTTACGCTGAGCACAATCACCCCGCGGTCCCGCATCTTTTCCGCGAACTGTTCCAGGCTGGGTGTTTCCTCCACGCAAGGCTTGCACCACGTAGCCCAGAAGTTCAGCACGACGATTTGCCCACGGTAGTTTTTCAAATCCAACGAGCCCGAAGGAAGAGCGGGCACGGAGAAATCCGGCGCGCGGTCGCCGATGGCCACGGGGCGCGCTTGGCGTTGACGCAGGGCGAAGTAAGCGGCTCCCCCCAGAATCACGACCAGGGCTGCGGCTTTAAGGGCGGCGGTTTTGCTCATGTCAGAATCGTCTATTATAATGAATGTTTGCACCTCGTCATGCGAGATTAAGCAGGAGCTAGGAGTTAGGAGTTAGAAGCCCGGAGGCACGGACGATCACGCTTTCCGTCCAGCTTCTCACTTCTAGCTTCTAACTTCTTCAAGCGGATGAGTACGAGCCATCAGGAACGGGTTTCGGTCATCATCCCGGCACGCAACGA
>JBEKAD010000533.1:0-4414 GCA_050018435.1 Terriglobia bacterium | reverse complement strand
GGCGCAGCCCGATTTGGAGTGCGGCAGCTTGCTGCCGATTTGGCTTGAGCCAGCTTGGTGGCTGGGATTTGTGCTCGAGTCGAAATGGCCGCGAACACGCTCGCGGGGAGGAAAGCGGCAGCAAGCTGCCGCACTCCAAAGCGGGCTGCGCCCGCATAAGCATTGGGTGCGGGACACGGGGCTGCTCCAACACATCAGCCGCGACCCAGCGGCGTTGGCGGCGGAGTTGGAGAGCCGGATAATTCCCCAGGACAAGGCTGGGTGGCAAAAGGGGAGGATTGAAGATTGGGTGATGGAGGGCCACCAGGTCGCTCAGACGGTTGCATACGGAAACCTCAGCAATGCGAATCCCGCCCCCATCACGCCCGCGTATGAGCGGCAGGCAGACCGCGTGATCGAACTTCAATTGAAGAGGCGGCTTTACGCCGCCAATTGGTCCGTCGGCTGACAGATAAACTCGCCGCTTCAGCATCTGATTGACTTACTACCTGCCTCGCGCGGGATGCAGGTGATAAGCCACAAGGGTTTCCGGCCAGAAAGTGACCCTTACTTTGGCAATCCGGCTGGTGGGGAACAAGCGGTGTAACTGGCGGGCGGAAAGCAGCCCTAGTTCCTGGACAGTGCCCTTGGGAATGTGCGTGCCGAGCAAACGGTTGTACGGCATTTGAATGGGGCGAGGCAGAAACTGGAAAAACGGCAAGTGGTGATGGGTTTCAAAGGGGTACCAATAATTCGGAGTTGTAACAAACCAGCTCCTGCCCACGCGCATGACCTCTTGGGCGAATTTCTCCTGACGGCCCGGCCCGAGGATGTGCTCGATAACGGCGTTAGAAAACACCAGGTCGAAACTCTGGTCGGGGAAGGGAAGCGCGCAGCCGTCAAACAGCGCGTATCGTGGTTGCGGATAATGCCGGCGGGCCGCCAGGATTTCATGGGCTTCGTACCCGCCCGCCACAATCCGCTCGGGAAACGGGTAAATGTCTTCGAGGGAATATTGCAGGAACACCTCGCCGCTCGCGCCCACGTCGAGCACGCGATCTTCCGGGCGCGGGCAAAACACTCTGTTCAACAAATCGAACTTCCTGGTCCGCGACCGGTGGCTCACGTTTTTGAGGGCACGTCGGAACGCAGAATCTTTAGTTTCCGCCACGTTTTCTCCGCGCCAACCGGCTCGATTTCCGGGGAGTGCGTCAGTTTGCTGTAGGGGCGGCGGAATCTATCCCGATCTTATCGGGACGCCGCCCTTTGGTCCGTCAGTTGACGGATAAACTCGCCGCTACAGTATCAAACCTACCCCTCACCGATTCCCGGTTTGCCTGGCTAAACTCCAAAGTGCAAGTCAGAGATAGTATACGGAAAATGGCTGGGGAAACAGGGGACTCCGCAAGGAAGTGAAAGATTGAAAGGCGGGGAAGGCCCGCCGAGGCAAGGGACCGAAGATACTATGGTAAACTCGGCGGCACGACGAGTGCCGTTCCAACTTTTTGCGACTCATCCGCGCGAGCGCGGTGGCGAGCCGATGCTAGGCAAGACGAAAGCGGAATACATAGCCTCAATAAGTTGGAACGGCACGAGCCGAGTCTTGTGGCGAGGCGCGGCCGCGTTTTTCCGGCAGCCCGGTTGCCGCCGCGCTAAGATGCTGCAAGATCAGAGCGATGGTATCTGACTTATCGTGATGAGAAGCAATCATGCTGGATTCGTTTCTGATCCAAACCTTCGGCTTCTTCCGGCGCCCCATGAGTGAGGCCCTCACCCGATCCAATTTGTTCGCGCGCTTTACTTTCTCGCAGGGGGAAGGCTCTTGCGGTTTAACGCCCGAGCCGGAGTCATTTCCAGACCTGGCGGACCCCGGTGGACGCAGTTCGCAGACCATTTCCGTCGCGGCGTTTTCTGTGACGATGTTTTTGAGCGCCGCATTACTCTTTTTGGTGGAACCGATGTTCGCCAAGATGGCGCTGCCGCTCCTCGGTGGGACCGCCGCGGTATGGACGACCTGCCTCGTATTCTTTCAAGCGACGCTGCTGGCAGGGTACGCGTATGCACATGCCTCGGCGAAGTTGCTGGGAAGACGCGGGCAAGTGGCCGTGCACCTGGCGGTGCTGCTGGCCGCCTTGGCATTGCTGCCGGTTCATGTGCCCGGCGGATGGACGCCGCCGCTGCAACCCAATCCCGTAGGGTGGCTGCTGCGGCTGCTACTGGTGGCGGTGGGCTTGCCCTTTTTTGCGCTGTCCGCCACCACGCCCATCCTGCAAAAATGGTTTGCACATTCCGGGCACCCGTCGTCCGGCGACCCGTACTTTCTTTATGCCGCGAGCAACTCCGGGAGCTTGCTGGGTTTATTGAGCTACCCTTTCGTGCTCGAGCCCTTGCTGCGGTTGAGCGATCAAAGCCGGCTCTGGACTTGGGGCTACGGATTGTTTTTATTGCTGGTGACCGGTTGCATTCTGCTGGTGTGGCGCTCGCCCCATGAGGCTTCAGTCCTGGCGAGCACGCCGCGGCCGGACGCGCGGCTGGAAGAAGTGGCCGCCCGCCACGCTGAAAATCCCACGCCGCGCCGGCGGTTGCGTTGGGTAGCGCTCGCCTTTGTGCCCTCCAGCCTGATGCTGGGGGTTACGACTGCGCTCACCACCGATATTCCTGCCATTCCTCTCTTCTGGGTTCTCCCCCTTGCACTCTACCTGCTCAGCTTCGTGCTGGTATTCGCGCGCAAACCCCTTCTCTCGCATTTTTGGCTGAGCCGGCGACTGCCTTTGCTAATTCTGGCCGCCGCGATTCCTATCGTATTGAAGGGCGTGCTGCCTTTGATGGCTTTGCTCCCCATTGATCTGCTGGCCCTTTTTGCTGTTGCCATGGTATGCCACGGGGAAGTGGCCCGCAGTCGTCCTACCACCCAGCATCTCACCGAGTTCTATCTTTGGATTTCCGTGGGGGGAGTGCTCGGAGGTGCTTTCAATGCCCTGCTGGCGCCGGTGATCTTTAGCACGGTGGTGGAGTTGCCGATAGCGCTGGTGCTGGCCGCAATCCTGTGCCCGCCGATCTACGAGGTGGAGGATACGCCGCGCGCCCGCAGACTTGACTACCTTTTACCGGCGGCGTTGGGTCTCGCCGTCGTCGTCGCGACTCTGGAGCTGCAAGCAAAGGGCCTGGCGCCGGGGCGGCTATTTAACCTCATCATCTTCGCCCCTGCCGCGATCTGCTGTCTGCGCTTTGGCACGCGGCCCCGGCGTTTTGGGCTAGGGGTGGCAGCCTTAATCCTGGCTAGCCAGGTTTACGCCGGGCCCTTTGGCCACATCCTCCACAGCGAGCGCAGCTTCTTCGGCGTTTACCGCGTTGGCGATGATGTCGAAAAAAATGACCGCGTGCTGTTTCATGGCGGCACCGCGCATGGGGTGCAGAGCCTGGATCCCAGCCGCGCGTGTGAACCGCTGGCCTACTACACGCGCAGCGGGCCGATTGGCCAGGTGTTCGAGGCTTTTCAGGAGAGCCCCGTGGAGAACGAGGTGGCAGTCATTGGGCTGGGCGCGGGCGTCATGGCCTGTTACCATCAACCCCAACAGCGGTTCACGTTTTATGAAATCGATCCGACCGTCCTACACATCGCCCAAAACCGGCGTTACTTCACCTACCTGTCCGATTGCGGGCCCCCCCTGCGCGTCGTGCTGGGTGATGCGCGCCTGTCGTTGCGCGATGCTCCCGCGCACAGCTATGGCATGATGGTGTTGGACGCCTTCAGCGGCGATTCCATCCCCACACACCTCTTGACCCGCGAGGCATTGGCCCTTTACCTGACCAAGCTTGCTCCGAACGGTATTTTGGCCTTCCACATCAGCAATCGTTACCTGGACCTTCATGGCGTGTTGGGCGATTTGGCCCACGATGCGGGCTTGTCCTGCTTGATGAATGATGACGCGCATGTCAGCGAAGACGAAATGCGAGAGGGCAAATTCGCTTCCTCGTGGGTGGTGATGGCCCGCAACTCGAATGATCTGGAAGCGCTGAGGAGTGACCCAGGCTGGAGGGCGCTCCCGGCTGGGCCGGGTTCGCGAGTCTGGACGGATGATTTCTCCAACATCGTGAGTATCCTCAGGCTCATTTGACGCGCCGGAGCGTGCACGTGCCGGGCCAAATCCGGTAATCCGCTTAGCGCAAGCGGACTCTACAAAGATGCCGAGCAGGAGCTGCCAGAGCGCGTCGGAGGCCTTTTCGATTTCGTCAAACAGGACCAGCGAAAGTTTGATCTTCTCCGTGTGGCGCGGATCCAGCGCCTCCCGGGTGATCGACGGCGGGGTTTCGCGGTGGCCGAGGTACCCTGGTGGCGAGCCGATCAGCTTGGCGATCTCGTGGCGGTGATAGAATTCCGCGCACTCCACTCTTACCAAGGCGCGCGCCGCGCCGAATTCGTCCGGCGCCAACT
>JBEKAD010000532.1:0-4417 GCA_050018435.1 Terriglobia bacterium | reverse complement strand
ACTTGAGATTGTCGGGAATCAGGAATTCTACCAGCACGAGGTCGTGCCACTCACCGCCCAACTTGCCGTGCTTCTCGTGCATGCCCACTTCTTTCCAGCCGGTCATCTGGCAAAGTTTGCGCGCGCCCTCGTTCACGGCCATGATGCGCCCAATGATTTTGTAGAAACCCTTCTCGCCAGCGACGCTCTGCATGGCCTTCATCAATTCCTGCGCTACACCGTGGCCCCGCAGGCTGCGCTCGATGTAGATGGAGAGCTCCGCGATCCCGTCGTAGCAGTGGCGCGGGCTGTAAGGGTAGAGCGCCGACCAGCCCATCAGCGTGTGCTTGACCTCCGCCACCAGCACAGGGAATTTGTCGGGCCGCGCCGCGAGCCACATGTAACGCTCTTCCGGCGTTACGAAAGCATTTTCAAAAGTCGCCGCACGGTCTTGCACGCCCTGGTTGTAAATGCGGGCAATTTCTTTGGCATCATCAATGCGCGCGGGACGAATCTTCAGAGGACCGCTCCACTCCGTCATGAATCCCCACCTTGAATGAGAATTGAACGCGATGGCGATTCTAACCCGACACCGCGGAGAGCGCAATTATCGGATAAAGAACGTGTTGAAGGAAGAACTGCGGCTCGTTGAGTTTTGGAGGGATGACGGCACGCTAGGACGGACCGGTCACCGCCTGGCGCGGTCCACGGGAGAGGGCATGAACTTGCTCCGAAACTGTGCTTGACAACGGCATGGCGGCGAGATATTCTGAAGGCGAACAAAAGACGAAGACAATGCGAAAGCCCTCTACCGGCAAAATCCTGGTGGGCCCTGCGGGTTGGTCCTATGCCGACTGGGAGGGCATTGTCTATCCCCGCAGCAAGCCGCGCGGCTTCCACGAAGCCGCCTACCTGGCGCAATATTTCGACACCATCGAAATCAACACTTCCTTCTACAATCCCCTGCGCGCAGAAGTGGCTGAGTCGTGGGTGGAGAAGGTTCAGCGCAACCCATCGTTTCAATTCACGGCCAAGCTTTGGAAGCGCTTTACGCACGAGCGCAGCGCCAGCCTTCAGGATGAGAAAGCCTGCAAGCAGGGGCTTGATCCCCTGGCGGCTGCCGGCCGGCTGGGGGCCCTGCTCTTGCAGTTTCCGTGGTCGTTTAAGAACACGCGGGAGAATCATGAATACATGAGCGGGCTCTTCATGCAGTTCATGGAATACCCGCTGGTGGTCGAGGTGCGGCACAGCTCGTGGAACCAGCCGGAGATTTTTGACTGGCTACGCGCGCAGGGCGTGGGCTTTTGCAACATCGACCAGCCGGTTATTGGCCGCTCCCTGGCGCCGAGCGAACACGTCACCATGCCGGTGGGTTACGTGCGGCTGCACGGGCGCAATTACGAACACTGGTTCACTTCCAACGAGCATCCCGAAGAGCGCTACAACTACCTTTACAGCATCGAGGAGTTGAAGCCCTGGGCCGAGCGGGTCGCCAACATCGCGCGCACCGCCGAGCTGGTCTTTGTCATCACCAACAATCACTATCAGGGAAAAGCGATCGCCAACGCTCTGCAACTGATCAGCATTCTGCGCGGCCCGCCCGTGCCCGTGCCGGAAAGTCTGCGCGAGCATTACCCGCAACTGGCGGAGATCGCGCTGCCGCAGACTGCGCCTTCCGAACCGAAACAGAGTGCCTTGGAGTTTGGGACACTCCCGGCTGAGGAGTAGGGGGCCGGTTGAGCGTAGAGCCCACGTGACCTGCCCCAATGAAACTGGAATGCCGCCCGCGGGCGGCGCCAAATTTCGAGGCCGCGGTTTCAACCCCGCCTTCCCCAACCTCGCCTGAGAAGAACTTCACCTCAGAAGAATATTTGACAGTTGGAAAGTGCCGCTGCTAGCATGGAAAGGTTGCGCGTTGCAGTCGGGATCCTGCTGATCGAATCTCGCCGAAGCTCGCCCCAAGAAAGCACCGCGCGTGCGTCAAGTTAATGGAAAAGTTGCCCGCCACGTCCCCGTCGTCTAGCCCGGCCTAGGACACCGCCCTTTCACGGCGGTAACACGGGTTCAAATCCCGTCGGGGACGCCATTTCTTATCAATCAGTTACAGAGCTTTTCTCCGGCAATTCCTTTTGCTCGGGGACGCCTTGGGGACGCAAAACCCCGAAAACGCCGTCCAGTCGGGTTACCGCATCGGCCAGAAATTCAGGGCTCAAGTGTTGATAGCGGGCAGCCATCCGAAGGTCTTTATGTCCTAAAAGGCTCGCTACGGTATGAATGTCTGAACCTTTCATGCGCATCCAACTTGCCGCGGTGTGGCGCAGATCGTGAAAACGAAAGTCCTGGATCCCCACCGATCGGCAAGCCCGAAGGAATTTCATACTCGTTTGCTCGGGGGTTATGCCAGGAAAGAGCTTCGCCGTACCGTCGCCGGCGGGCAAGGATTCGATTGCGGCCAGGGCATTCTGATTCAGATAGACGATCCGGCCTTCGCCATTTTTCGTTTGAGGCAACAAGATGCGCCCGTGGACCGCGTCAACGTCAAGCCAGCGGAGCCCGAGAATTTCCGAGCGTCGCATTCCGGTGCATACAGCCAGGGCCACGACGGGCCAGAGCCAGGGCGGGCATACTTTCAGCACGGCCACGAGTTCCGTGGGCTGCAAATAGCGGAGCCTTCCGGCGCCGACGCGAGGGGCCTTGACACCTTGCGCGGGGTTCACGGGGACGATTTCCCATTCCGTAGCGAGCCTCAGCAAATGCTTTAGGCAATTCAATTCTCGTAGGACGCTTGCGGCGGAGACCTTTTCCGAGCGGATGGTGATATAGCGCTGCACATCACCACGGCGGATGGATGCCAGTCTGCCCTTGAAGAATGGCGAGAGGTGCGCCCGCACGATGCTATTCTCCCGCTCGAAAGCCTTCGGGCTGAGCCGCGCGGCCTGGTGGTTCAAGAATCGCTTGGCGGTTTCCTCGAAACTATCTTCAGTTGGCGGGGTGAAGCCAAGGATGCGGGCTTGCGAGACGCGGGTGATTTCGGCGGCGCGCTCACTCCGGGCTTCGCCAAGGGTCAAGCCCTTTGCCTTGCGCTTGCGGCGCCGACCTTGGGCATCAACCCATGATAGAAAGTACCCTTCCCGGTCTAAGCGCTGAAAGATCCCGTCCATACTATTTCACCTTTCCGCTTTTCTGGAGTTCCCGATAGTCTCTCATATACTGTTTTCGATGGGCTTTAAAGTCTGAATTTTTTCTATAGTGCGATTCTTGGCAAGCAGGTGAACAGAACTTCGCATGGTTCTTGGCCGCGTAAAACCACCTACCGCAGCGGTGGCATTTTCGAATCCGACCTAGGGCACCGGAGGAATTTAGAAGGAGGATGTCGGAGAAAGCGCGCTGGAAAACGTAGGCGCATTTTGCGGGAATTATCTCAGGCAAAAGCCTGATTGACAGCGAGAGATAGGCGCCGAATTCGGCAGCGTGCGCCCCTCCAACTGAATAGCGAAAGGGAAATGAATACAGAATTTCGCTCACTTCTCGGCAGAGCAAAAGATACCGGCACTTCCATTCCTGTGAGGGCTCAAAGCTATAAGGAGGTTCGCTCGGAAGTTCCCTGCAATGGCGAAAAAGCGCGTCAATCACGGGCATGATGAGGGCAAGCCTTTCGCTCGGCGAGTCATCATGCCGGTCATTGAGCCACGCCGCCAGCCTCCCGCCCACAGCGGTCAGAGGCTCCCGTAACACATGGTTCGGTAACAGTGATTCGCTTATGGTAATTCTTGCCATGGTTACGACCCTATGCTATATTCCCCCCCGTTGTCAAGAAGTATTTTTAGAACTGCTAGGAGTGCCTGTAAATGACTGGAAATATAGATAAGCCAGGGCGGTTACTTTCACTGCAAGAGGGTGCAGAGCGGATTGGCATTCACCCGTCAACACTCAGGCGCCATGGGCTATCCGGGGAGATCCCCCTGGTCCGCGTCTTTGGTAGGGTTTGCATCAGCGAAGCAACCGTCGAGCATGTCGTTGAATTCGGAGTGGGCAGTCGATCGCGGCACCGAAAGCGGTCGACCGTACCGGCGGCACGGACGCAAGGACCGGAGATGGCGGCCGGAAATTGAATGGAAGGGGCATATCATGAACGCTGGCGAATGTAAAATCGAAAGGATGACCGAGAGGAACGCAGCACCAAGCGCGCGTTCACAGGGATCGACTCTTCGGAGAGACGGGCAACACCAATTAACCCTACAAGAGATCCGTGCAAAGCCCAAATTGAAAGAGGCGCTGAGCCATTTGTCCCAATTGAGCAAGGAAATCGCGCGTAACTGCGGAGAGGAGTTCCCCGCTCTCCACCTGCCGACCGGGTTACCTGCGAACTTGACCGGAAGTTCCAAGCGGAAAGCTTGCGCAGCCCTCGTCTTCGCCACGCCTCGGCAATTAAGCCGGA
>JBEKAD010000531.1:0-4423 GCA_050018435.1 Terriglobia bacterium | reverse complement strand
CGTCTGGAAGGCTAAGCCTTCCAGACGGCGCGGAGGGGGAAGAAATGGGCAAACAGGGCCGGAAAGGCGGAGCCTTTCCGCACAGCGGAGCGGCGAAGCCGCATGGAGTACGCCGGTTTCCCGTTAATTTGGACAGGCTTGAAATGACCTCGCCCGCTTCGCGGGAAGGATGGCGGCATAGCACCGGTAGGCTTATTCTAGCGCCTATGGCCATCACCCCCCTGCGCCTTCCTCAAGCCACAATCCAATAGGAATAGAACCGGGCGTTGTGTAAATAAAACCGCAAGCGGATCGGCCGGTTTTGCAGTTTCCCCAGGGACGCGTCTTCCTTCCACCGCACGGCGGCGTCGCAACCATCCACGTGCACAGGGTCGCAGTCGTCGCGGGTGAATCCAGGAATCGGGAAATCCCGCTCATCCAAAACCTCGGCCTGGAGCTGCCCCACGTCTGCCTTCGCATTGACGTGCAGTTCCCTCCCCCGGGTGATGAAGAGCGCCGTCGTCACCTTACCGCCGGCATAATCGGCGTTGAGAGAGGCAAAACCATCGACGCGCAAAGTGGCGAGCCCCAGGCCGCCCCCCACTGTTCCTGAATCCTTGCCTTCATAGGGCTTATGACGGGTAGCCATACCACGATAGTAAATGTAGAGCTTGTCGCCCACGCGGCTCGGTGGCGCGCCGGTAAGCATGAGGGTGAAGCGATCCCACTCGCCGACCTCGCCCACATCAATCAAGGGGCGTCCTGTTTCCAGTTGCTCCCAGTCATCGCCATTGCGGCTGGAGAGCAGGCGAATAGTGAGCAGGGGGTTGTGCGGGTCACGCGAGAAGTAAGTCAGGAATCCGAGATAGCGATCTCCATAATTAAATCCCACGTGGTTGTAAATCGTGTTCCCCTCCTGCCCTTCCCGAGCTTTAAGACACACGCGGGGGTCGCTCCAATTTACGTAATCCCTACTGACACTCATCTTGCGGTTGGGGCTGGCCCGCAAAAGGGCAACGTACCTCCGCTTGGCCGTGTCAATCATGAGCGCCTGGGCGTCGCCGATGGGGCCCAGGTCGTTGGTCCCCTGGCGAGGATGAAAGTGAACGATGGGCTCAGGGCTGTGCGCCCAGTGCCATCCGTCGGGCGAAGTCATGGTGTAGATCCCGCTCAGGGGACCATCCCAATCAAAGCTCGACCAGCCCAGCCCTTTGTACCGCCGCTGGGGATTCGTTTCCAAAGGGTCCTTTCGCACCGATTCCCAATGGCCCATGCCCTGGTGATGATCGTCCCCCACCACCACATTGTTTTCCTTTGTTCCCCACACTTCATACAGGCCTAGATTGGGCCTTTCCCAGTTCACGCCATCCTGGGAGACGCCGTAACAAAGCACCTGGCGAGGCGCCTTGGTTCCAGCAGGAATGGAGTCATGCATTCTTTCGGAAGAACCGCCGTACCAGGCCTTGAAAATCTTCTCTTCCGCGTCGAAGCTGACGGAGCCCCACGTGCCGCGATCGTTTTCCCAGGGTTTTACGCGGCGAATGACGGGGTTGTTCATGTGTTTATCGGCCCCGTGAAAGACCCGCTGGACATTTTCCAGAAGGTCCACCCTCTCCAGGTCCACAAAGAGTTGAGGAGAGTCGCCCATCACCGGAATGCTGGAAGGAGACGGCGCTGACGCGGCGTGAGCAAGAACTCCCACGCTCGCTGCGCCGAGAGGCGCGAGCTTCAGAAAATCCCGCCGTCCCATCCGAGGATCGTACCCACTCGCCTGTCGTATCGTCATCGAAAGGATCCTTTCCATCTCATGTCGATGCGGCCGTTCTGGATTCTTGGGGATATAGCATAGTTGCCATCTGATTTCCAGGAGGTTGATGAAGAAGGGTGCGCGACACAGAAGTTCAGGGTGGAGGTATGTAATCGATCCATCACGTTCGTCCTTGCGTAGTGGTGGCGTCAGGCCAGAAGGCCGATGGCGGGGAGGTAGGGCGGGGCGTCTCGCCCGCGCTACAAGCTTCTCGCTCCGCCATCGCCCGCCGGTTTTGCGGGGCCGAACTATGCGCCACCCGTGTAATTCACAAATCACAAATCGCAAATCTCAGATCGAAAGCCGAAGGCGGAAATTCGAAACGCGAAAATCGAAATTCGAAAATCGACCTTCGTCAATCACCCGATGGCCCGATGGCCCGATTTGGAAGTATAATCGGTGTTGGACACTTCTGAGGCAGGACCTCGTCGAAGAATGAATCGGCAGCGTCGAAAAGTGATTTACCTCTTAGGCTTCATGGGAAGCGGGAAGTCCACGGTGGGCCAGTTGCTGGCCAGTACGCTCGGTTGGCCTTTGATCGACCTCGACACGGTGATCGAAGCCGGGCAGGGTTTGAGCATTCGGGAGATTTTCGAAAACTCCGGCGAACCCTTCTTTCGCCAAATCGAGCGCGCCGCGCTGACGGAGGCTTCCAAAGCCGAACCCGCGGTCATCGCGCTGGGCGGCGGCACGTTTGCCCAACCTCCCAACGTCGATTTGATCCGCCAGTCGAGGGGCACGACGGTTTGGCTCGACTGCCCGCCGGAGATTCTGCGCGCGCGTTGCCAAGGCCTGGAGAACCGCCCGCTCTTCCGCGATGAGCAGTCGTTCACGCGACTTCTTATGGAACGGTTACCCTATTACCGCCTGGCGGATTTCCGCATCTCGACGGAAGGGCGTAAACCGGAAGAGGTCGTCGAGCAAATCTTGAGTTTGCGGGTCTTCTGACCTGAAAGGAGCCTGCACTGGCCTCCCTAACGCAGACTTCTCACCACGGAGAGGAAGGGCGGGGCTTCAGCCCCGCCGTTTCAGGACTCTTCCATTTATTCTCATATCTCGCACCCCGCCCGGCTTGCAGCCGCAAGCTGGGCGGGGCGCGAGGCCTAGAAGTAGCAGGGGCCGCTTGCGCGGCGGGGCTGAAGCCCCGCCCTTCCGAACGCTCGAAGAAAACGACCCGTCCTGGTGAGAAATTCCGGCTAAAACGCTGTGCGTTGCTGATGGCAGTTGTCGCGCTACTGGCCGGCGTTCCAGCGGCGGGTCCGCTAGTGCCGTTCCAAGTATTTGGGGCTATGCATTTCGGCTCAGGAAGGACGGATCTTCTGGCTGCTGCCAACAGTCATGTATTGGGCTATTTAGTTGCAACGGCACTCGTGGGGCAAGCCCCCAGCGCCGCGCCTCCTGACCTGAACGATCGCGGCACTTTCGAAATCTTTGCCGCCGGGAAAAGTATTGGGACCGAAACGTTTGAGATTCGCGTCCGCGCGGACCAGATTGAGGCCCAGGGGACCCTTCACCTGCAAGCGGAACAAGACGGCAAGAAAATTGAGGTTCGAACCTCCTCGAACCTGTTGCTTGACCCTCACTTCGATCCTCTTTCTTACACCTGGAACCAGAAAGGAGCGCAATCTTCCCAACTCAACATCGACTTTCGCACCCAACCGGTCCAAGCACTCTATAAAACAGTCAGCGGGCAAGACGATCGGCGAGACTTCAAGCTGGACCAGGATGTGATCGTGCTCGACGACAACGTCATTCATCATTACCAACTGGCCGTCGCCCGCTACGATCAGGCGAAGGGCGGCACGCAAGCGTTTCGCGCCTTCATCCCGCAGGAGGCGGCGCCGGGAGTGATCACCCTCAAATCTGTGGGCCCCGAGCCCGTCACCGTCGATGGAGATAAACGGACGCTTCGGCACTTCCTTCTCACCACGGAATTGGCTCAAATCAGTCTTTGGGTTGATGATCAGGGCCATCTCCAGCTCGTGTCGGCGCCCGACGCCCAGTATCAGGCGATGCGAAAGAAGTGATCGCGTAGACTATGAACAACATTCTCATCACCGGCGGCGCCGGGTTCATCGGATCCCATTTGGCGCAGCGCCTGCTCCGGGAAGGCAAATGCCTCGCCATCGTCGATAACCTGGATGATTACTATCCGGCAGAATTGAAGCGCGCCAACCTGGAGGAGGTCAAGGCGAGCGGAGAGTTTCAATTCTTCCCGACCGATATCCGCGACGGCGAAAAGCTTCGCGAAGTATTTTCCACCTTCAAACCGGAGGCCGTCATCCACTTGGCGGCGCGCCCGGGAGTACGCCTGTCGTTCGCGCAACCGGAGGCCTATACCTCCATCAACGTGCTGGGGACCACGCAGGTGCTGGAAATCAGCCGCCTAAGCGGCGTGCGGCGCATCGTGTTTGCTTCCTCCAGCTCGGTCTATGGGCATTCGAGCCGCGCGCCATTCCGGGAAGACGCCACCATTTCGCATCCCCTTTCCATCTACGCCGCCACCAAAGTTGCGGGCGAGGCTGTGGCCTTCACCTATTCGCACGCCTACGCCCTATCGGTGGTTTGCTTGCGCCTCTTCACCGTCTATGGGCCGCGCCAACGGCCCGACCTCGCGATCCGCAAATTTGCCGGCAT